>DAOVNY010000149.1 GCA_030630005.1 Bacteroidales bacterium
GCAAAAAGCTTGAATAACAAGCTTTAATGTAAAGATAAAATGAAGAAAATGATCAAAAATCCGGTCAAAAATCAAAAAATAACCATCAAATGGAGGAAATTTTTATTAAAAAATAAATAGTGCTAATTTTGCAAAGGTCTCCAAATATAAATGCAGAAAAAAGTTGAAGCTATTAAATATCATTTCAATTATACTTGAAACTTTTAAAGTAAAACAACATTCCTTCAACTATAATTGAAACTTTTACTATTTTTGCAATATCTTTGAATCATAAATAAAATTATAGACACATGAAAGCAAATAATTACAAAGAATATTTCAAGCCGTTTATTTCAAGAGAGAACTATATTAATAAGCTGATTCCTTTTATTGATAAGGATATCATTAAAGTACTAATCGGTCAAAGGAGGGTTGGTAAAAGTTATATGTTGTTTCAGATTATTGAACATATTATAAAAAAAAATCCTACAGCAAACATTATTTATATCAACAAGGAATTAATTGATTTTGATTTTATTAAAGACTACAAAGATTTAATTGAATATATTAGGAGCAATTCAATTGATGAAAAAAACTATTTATTTATTGATGAGATACAAGATATCGAAGGATTTGAAAAAGCATTACGTAGTTTATCAGCCGAAGGAAAATATGATATTTATTGCACCGGCAGTAATGCTCAACTTCTCTCGGGAGATATAGCAGGACTGTTGAGCGGAAGATCAATTGAAATAAAAATTTTCAGCCTTTCTTTTAAAGAATTTTTAAAATTTCATAAATTAAGTGATAGTGACGATGCATTACATAAATATATAAAATATGGAGGATTACCTTACCTTATTAATCTTAAATTAGATGATAATGTTATTTTTGATTATCTGAAAAATATATATTCTACAATTTTATTTAAAGATGTTGTTAGCAATCAAAATATACGCAATGTATATTTTCTTGAAAAACTTGTACAGTACATTGCTGATAATACAGGGAGTATTGTATCTGCAAAAAAGATCAGTGATTTTTTAAAATCGCAGAAAATCAATATTTCTTCTCAGGTTGTTTTAAATTATCTAACACATCTAACAAATGCTCTTTTGGTTTTTAAAGTCATGCGTGCTGAAATTCAAGGGAAAAAAATATTTGAAACCGGAGAAAAATATTATTTTGAGGATATTGGTTTAAGAAATTCTATTGTTGGTTTTAAGCAGATTGATATTGCAAAAATACTTGAGAATGTAGTATATTTACAATTATTAATTTCCGGATACGATGTGTCTATTGGCAAATTAGGGGAAAACGAGATAGATTTTGTTGCTGAAAAAAACGGAGAAAAAAAATATTTTCAAGTAGCTTATTTACTTTCTGATAAAACAACTATTGAACGCGAGTTTGGAAACCTTTTAAAAATCAAAGACAATTATCCAAAATATGTTATTTCGATGGATAAAATACAGGGGAATACTTACGAGGGAATCCAACAAATCAGCCTGCATGAGTTTTTGCTGAAATTTTAAATTATTCCAATCAAAAACACCATTCAAAGCTTTAGCTTTTTTCTTTATCTTTGAGCCAATAAAAATTTTAAAGAAATGCTTTTTAAAGAAGTAATAGGACAGGGAAAAATCAAGAACAGGCTAATTCAAACTGTTAAAGACAATAGAGTTAGTCACGCTCAATTATTTTTAGGACCCGAAGGTTCGGGAAAATTATCTTTAGCTTTGGCGTATGCGCAATTCATTAATTGTACCAACAAACAAGAAAATGATTCGTGTGGTGTTTGTCCCTCATGTGTAAAATTCAATAAATTAATACACCCCGACCTTCATTTTATCTATCCGGTAGCCACTACTAAAGATGTTAATAAAAAACCCAAAAGCAAAGATTTTATTGAAAAGTGGCGCAAAATTCTTCATAAAAATAATTATCATATCACACTAAACGAATGGTACGAAGAAATTGGAATAGAGAAAAAACAAGGAATAATTAATAAAGACGATTGTAATGAAATTATAAAAACTCTTTGCTACAAATCATACGAAGCCGAGTATAAGATAATGATTATTTGGATGGTTGAAAGATTGTTTCATTCAGCCGCTCCAAAAATCCTGAAAATTCTGGAAGAACCACCTGAAAAAACTTTGTTTATTTTAATTTCTGAAAATCAGGATAAAATCATTAAAACAATTTTATCAAGAACACAATTGGTTAAAATTCCAAAAATTACGGATAATGATCTTCGAAATGCTTTAATAAACAAATTAGATTACCCCGAAGATGAAGCAAATAGAATTGTAAATCTGTCCTTTGGGAGCTTCAAAGAAGCTACTAAAAATCTTTATAAAAACGAAGAAGACAAAAAAAACTTCGAGAACTTTAGAAAATGGATGAGGCTATGTTATTCGAATAATGTAATTGAGATCAATCAATTTGTTGCCGAAATTGCAAAAACAGGCAGAGAAAAACAAAAGAGCTTTCTTTCTTTTGCATTAAAAACAACGAGAAATTGTATTCTGAAAAATTATAATAACGACAGGATGTTAAAACTGGAAAGTGAAGAACTGGATTTTGTTACTAAATTTTCTCCTTTTATCAATCCGGCTAACAGTTTACAGTTTACAGAAGAATTTAATAAGGCATATTTTCATATCGAAAGAAACGGCAATCCTTCGATAATTTTTATGGATATCTCATTAAAAGCCATAAAACTTCTAAAAATCACCTAAACTAAAAAACATTGTAACTATTCAGTATCAAAATTGAAAGTTTGGCATGAAGATAAATAGCTAGGAATCATTTGTTACCTTTTAGCATACTGATTAGTTACAAAACATTTTCTAATTCTTCCTGAATAGGTTTTGTGATTCCCTCTAATTTTTCGAGATTTAATTTTGGGATTATTGTGGGGGCAAAAGAAGAAACCGGCTCATAAAGTAATGAAGCATTTCTGCTTTTTTCGGTGATCACAGTTTTATTTTCATCAAAATAATTAATAATAAAGATAAGTACGCTTAAAATAAAAGCAGCTTTAACTATTCCAAAAACCAATCCTGCCAGTTTGTTTAAAAACCCCAGCATAATAATATCTATGAATTTTTCGAGTATCTTACCAATTATATAAACCAAAAAAACCACAATAATAAATGTGATTATAAATGAAATGATAGAAATATATTTTGGATTTATATCAAAATTATTGTTGAGAAAATCAGCAGCGTAAAACGAAAAATTAATACTGATATAAATACCGAGGATTAATGCGACGAGAGAAGTTATTTCTATAATAAGTCCTTTTTTAAAACCGTTGTAGGCAAACCATGCAAGGAAAATTGCAAAAATTATATCCAGAAAGTTCATAATATGTTTAGTTAATCATTAATAGTTATTTAACAAGTGCCTAAAGTAATAATTTTTCCCAATCGAAGTAAAAAATGCAAGTATTTCTGTCCGTGTTTTAATTAACTTTAGGCACTTCAAATACCGGGCTTTGCCCGAGCATCCACGAAGCTTTGCTTCGGGACTTTAGTTCACTTTAAGTACTCTTTTTATTTTAATCTTTTTGTTAATTCGGTTGCAAACACAAAATCGTTCAATTCATTATTATCTGTTTTTAATATCTCTGTTTTATTTCCTTGCCACCAAAGTTTACCTTTGTATAAAAACGCAATATTATCGCCAATATTTAAAACCGAATTCATATCGTGGGTATTAATAATTGTTGTGATTTTAAATTCCTGAGTGATCTCACTAATTAATTCATCAATTACATCGGCAGTTTTAGGATCAAGACCGGAATTTGGTTCATCACAAAAAAGATACTTAGGATTTAAAGAAATCGCTCTCGCAATAGCTACTCTTTTCGTCATACCACCACTAAGTTCTGAAGGAAGAAGATTGTTTACATTTTCGAGATTTACTCTATTTAAGCAAAAGTTTACTCTTTCAAGTTTTTCTTCATAAGTTTTTTTTGTAAACATCGAAAGAGGAAACATAACATTTTCTTCAACATTAAAAGAATCGAATAATGCTCCGCTCTGAAATAACATTCCAAGCTCTTTTCTGATTTTTCGTTTTTCTTTGAACGACATTTTTGAAATATTTCTACTGTCGTATTCAACACTGCCTTTGTTAACATCATATAATCCAACCAGGCATTTCATCAAAACTGTTTTTCCTGAACCACTTTCTCCAATGATAAGGTTAGTTTTTCCCTTTTCGAAAGTAAGCGAAACATCATTCAGAATTTCCGACTCGCCGAAAGATTTTGATATGTTAACCGCCTGAATCATGATAATAACATTTGTGTTAAAATTAAATTAAAAAGAATGATCAGAATACTACTGTAAACCACGGCTTTTGTGCTGGATGTACCAACGTCTAATGACCCTCCTTTTGTGTAATATCCCATATATCCGGACACGGAAGTAATAATAAAAGCGAATACTACGGTTTTTATTAAAGCGTAATAAATAGTAAATGCTTCGAACCAGCCTCTTAAGCCCACAATATAATCAGTAGGAGTAACCATTCCGGTAATTACGCATGCTAACCATCCACCAAATAAACCAATTACAATGCTGATAATAATAAGAACAGGGTTAATGATCATTGCTGCTGTGATTTTTGGGAGAAGTAAGTAATTTGCAGGATTTACTCCCATTATCCGCAATGCATCAATTTGTTCTGTAATTCTCATTGTACCTATTTCAGAAGCAATTCTGGAACCAACTTTTCCGGCAAGTATCAAACTTATAATTGTAGGAGAAAACTCTAAAACAATAGACTGTCGTGTTGTAAATCCAACCATTGATAATGGTATTAACGGACTGTCGATATTATATGCGGTTTGAATGGCTACTACAGCTCCCATAAAAACCGAAATAATAGCAACGATTCCCAGAGAATCTATTCCCAGATCCTTGAATTCACGCATTAATTGTTTACGAAACACAGATCCTTTGTCGGGCTTTCTGAAGGTCTCGAGCATCAAAATCATATACCTGCCAATATTTTTGATCATTTTGTTTTAGTAATTATTCGGCTAATTTAATGATAATTTATTAAAAATTCATTAATGATTAAAGCAAATGGTGTTTTAAATTTTAAATACTTTTGCTTTTTGTTGATAAAATCATTATCATTAATTAACGTTACATAATTGAAAAAAGTTTTAATTATCAAGAAAAAATAACATGGCTATAACGAAAAAAAACTACATTTTGTTTTCCGTAGTAATTTTCGCATTATTAATGATTTTTTCATCTTGTTCAACATCAAGATATCCATATAAAAAACGAAAGCCAAGAAAATGTAATAAATGTCCGAAATGGAGCTATGTTAAGCCACAAAAATCATTTGTGATTTATGAATTGAAAATTGGAAAATCATAATACATATCTTATGCTCTAAAGCCTTGATAAAAAACTATTAAATAAAATAATAATGGATCAATACAAGCAAATATTAAAGAAATACCTTCCTGAAAAAACTATTGATACAATTATTGAGTGGATTGTAAATGAAAAAATTTATTTGCGAATTTCAAGATCACGCACAACCAAACTGGGGGATTTTAGACCGGCTTCAAAACATCAGCCCCACAAAATATCTGTTAATCATGATTTGAATAAATATTCGTTTTTGATAACACTTGTACATGAAATTGCTCATTTATTAGTCTGGAATAAACACAAAAGAAAAGCCAAACCTCATGGTATTGAATGGAAAACAGAATTTTATTATTTGATGAATAATTTTTTGAATAAAAATATTTTTCCTGAAGATGTTGAAGAAACATTACAAAATTATTTAAAAAACGCAAAAGCTGCAAGTGGTTCAGACCTTAAATTAACAAGGTGTTTACAGAAATATAATGATAATCCACAACAACTTGTATTGGAAAATATTCCTCATGATTCTGTGTTTCAAACACAAAACGGAAGAATTTTTAAGAAAAAAGGGAAAGTAAGAAAACGATA
>DAOVNY010000054.1 GCA_030630005.1 Bacteroidales bacterium
ATATTATTCATAATTATTATCGTTGAAATTTTTGTTAAATCCTTATTATCCTTTATTTAAAGTTGAAAAAGAACAAAATTCAAATTCTGTTATTAATACTTATTACAGTTTTTTAATTTTTATCTAACAGCTTACACTATTATGAATTTTATCCAAACCCACTTTCGATTTCCCAAAAAACAATTCTTTTTTATAATCATTTTTCTTTTTTCAGTTTCCCTGATGGCTCAGATAAATGACGATTTCTCGGATGGGGATTTTACTAATGATCCGCCCTGGACAGGCAATACTGAAATTTTTATTATCAACACCGATCTTCAATTACAGTTAAATGCAACAGATGCCGGTGAATCATTTTTATCTACACATAATTCCGAGCTTAATGAAACCGAATGGCATTTCTGGATAAAACTTTCTTTTAGCCCGTCAGCAAATAATTACTCTCGTGTTTATTTGGTTTCTGATCAAACTGATCTTAATTTGCCTTTAAACGGTTACTATTTGCAATTTGGTGAATCAGGCTCAGATGATGCAATTGAGTTGTTCAGACAAACCGGTGATGAGCATACTTCGATTTGTCGGGGTACTGAAGGATTATTGTCCGGTTCTTTTGAAAGATCTGTCAAAGTTATACGAAATGAAAATGCTTTATGGAAAATTTTTGTTGATGCTGCCGGAGGAAATAATTTTCAACTTGAAGCCGAAGGCACCGACAATGAAATAAATACCACGAATTTTTTTGGTGTTTTCTGTAAATATACTTCCAGCAACAGCAGCAAAATGTATTTCGATAATTTTTATGTTGGTGATATTATTATTGATACAATTCCACCGGAAGTTGTTTCTGTTAACACAATTTCGCAAAACAAAATTGATATTAAATTTTCGGAAGGTGTGGATAAAATATCTTCGGAAAATATAAATAACTACACAGCAAATAATAATATCGGTAAACCGGAAAATGTAGCAAGAGATAATTCCGATCCATCACTTGTTCACCTTGAATTTTTATCTTCTTTTTCTAACGGAGAGGTAAATATTTTAAATATTTCCGGTGTAAAAGACTTTTCCGAAAACACTATTTCGCCGATTGAAATTGAATTTTCATATTACATCGCTCAACGAAACGACATCGTGATAAACGAGATTATGGCTGATCCCAGCCCTCCGGTCAATTTGCCGGAATACGAATACCTCGAATTATACAACACCTCTCCCCTGCCTATTGATCTTAATAATTGGATGTTGATTATCGGGACGAGTGAAAAGATTTTTTCAGACGTTTCAATTGAGCCGGGGGAATATCTGATTATTGGAAAAGAAATTGCTTCAACTTTGTTTTCTTTCTTTGGTGATTTTTATGGATTTTCGAGTTTTTCTTTAACAAATTCCGGACAGGAAATTACTTTACGAAATCAAACCGGCAACTTAATTTCATACATTTCATACACCGACGACTGGTACGGCAATCCTGAAAAAGAAGAGGGAGGATGGTCGCTGGAACAAATTGATCCTTATAATCCTTGCGGAGAATGTGAAAACTGGAAAGCACCGATTAATCAATATGGCGGCACTCCGGGAAGCGAAAATTCTGTTTTTTCTATCGAAGATATTCCCCCGAAATTTGATAATATTATTTACATAGATCCAAAAACAATTGAGCTTTCCTTTGATCAAAGTATGGATAGCCTTTCTGTGTTAAACAATAATGCTTATGAAATTGATAACGGCATTGATCATCCACAAAATATTACCATAAATTCACAAGGATTTAAAAGTGTGATTTTGGAGTTTTCAACAGAAATGAGTGAGGGAATTATTTATACTTTGGATATTGTTGAAGATATTTTAAATTGTTCGGGAATACCGCTGGAAACAAATAGAAACATCCGGCTGGGTATTCCTCAAACAACAGAAAACAATGATATTGTGATTAATGAAATTCTATTTAACCCGCTTGGCGATGGAGTGGATTATGTTGAAATTTATAATCGTTCAAATAAAATTATTGATCTGAAAAATCTTAAAATTTCATCCGTAAAGAAAACCCCTCCTAATCCTCCCGACACCATCACTAAAAATATAAGCGAAAAAGGACAATTAATATTTCCTGAAGATTATTTTGTTCTTAGCAAAAATCCAGATATCGTCAAACAACAATTTTATACTTCCAATCCTAATGGATTTATTAAGATCGAATCCTTTCCTTCGTACAATAATGATCAGGGAATTTCAATAATAAAAAATAAAAACAATCTTATTATTGATATTTTTGAATACTCCGAAAAAATGCAATTTCCTTTGCTTAATTATTATGATGGCGTTGCCCTGGAAAGAATAAATTATAACCGACCCACAAATGATAAAACCAACTGGCATTCGGCATCCCAACAATCCGGTTTTGGAACTCCGGCTTTTGAAAATTCTCAATTTACCAAAGAAGAAGACATTGAAGATCCGGTAAGTGTTTCCCCTGAAATTTTCTCTCCAAATGCCGATGGCTTTGATGACATTTTAAATATAAATTATGAATTTGAAAATCCCGGTTACACAGCAAATATCACAATTTTTAACTCTGCCGGAAAGCTAACAAAAACCCTGATTAGAAACGAACTACTGGGAACAAAAGGAGGTTTTTCGTGGGACGGCATCAATCAAAATAACGAAAAAGCCAATATCGGAATTTATATTATCTACTTTGAAATTTTTGATCTGAATGGCAGAGTTCGGAATTTTAAAAAGACTTGTGTGGTGGGGAGGTGATTTGCAAATCCTCCAGATTTTAAAAATCTGGAGGATTTTTCTTGCAAGTTTTTAAATTACTGAATTTTAAAATGACTAAATTTATTCTAAACACATTCTAAATAGCAATTTTGCTCACATTTGAATAACCCCTTATTTTGCTGTTTACCTTTATATTACATGTTTTTTATATAGGAATACCGATAGCGTTTTTCTAAAAGTATAGCTAATTTTATTTAAAAATATTCTAAATAGCAATTTCCCAATACTTTCCCTTAATAACTATTTTTCCATCTTTTCTAAGCTTCTGTAAAACATTTCTAATTCACAAAAGAAGAAGATATTGAAGATCCGGTAAGTGTTTCTCCTGAAATTTTCTCTCCAAATGCCGATGGCTTTAATGATATTTTAAATATCAATTACGAATTTGAAAATCCCGGCTACACAGCAAATATTACAATTTTTAATTCCGATGGAAAACTAACAAAAACCCTGATCAGAAACGAACTGCTTGGAACAAAAGGAGGTTTTTCGTGGGATGGCATTAACCAAAACAACGAAAAAGCCAATATCGGAATTTATATTATTTACTTTGAAATTTTCGACCTGAATGGCAGAGTTCAGCATTATAAAAAGACTTGTGTGGTGGGGAGGTGATCTGCAAATCCTTTAGATTGTGTTATCAAATTTGCCACAGATTCACTAATTATTATTTTTAGAAATGAATGATTTGTTATTTCAGCAATTATTAAAATCACATATCCTCTGAAATAGCCGGCTCCGCTACTTTTGGTGTTGTTTAACGGTGGTGATATGTTTTAGTTGCCGATTTTAAAGCATTTCAGTGTCAAATTATACAAATTTTAATAGACATACAAACCTTTAAAAACCCTATTAATCGGCAATTAAACATACCACGTGTTAGAAACTGTGCTAGTAACTGTGCATTATTTTTTCTTCAAATATTTTATCACCTAATTTTAATTGAAGAATATATACATCTGGTTTTAAATCATTTAAATTTAATCTTATTAAATTTCCTTTAAATACTTTATGTTTTTTCATTATCATAAGTTTATCATAAAGTCGAATTTCAACTTCTTTTGTTTGCATTTCTTTACTCATTTTATCATGCTCTATTTCAACAGTTAAAACACTATTTGCAGGATTAGGATATATATTATACCATCCTCCTGTAACCTCAATAAGTAATCTATTTTCTTTTGAGCCACAAACATTTGTTGCATTTGCATAAACCGACCCATAACCAGGATAAGAACCTGCACGAAATTTACCTGTTGTAAGATATCCATTTACTGTTGCAATTGCACCGCTACGTGTCCAATTAACATTTGTTACTCCTTGATATTGATTACCGGGATAATCAATAATTGCAATACCGGGCATTCTTACACCTACTTCTGTTTCTCCTTCAAGTGTGAAATTTGGTTTGCCTACCCAAGAAATTTTTTTAGTATATGAAATATTGTAACCATTTAAATTGACTACTGCTTTTACCCAACCAATACCACTACCATTAGCTCTTACCTTATAATAATTAGTCCCTTGACCGCTAACAAAAGTCAGATTGCTGCTTTTTGACCAATGAACTGTTGAACTTGCCGGACGATTTACTAATGTAAAAGTTTTATTACTTGAGCAAACAATATCTGGCCCCGAAATTGAACTGTTTATTCCTATTTGATTTTTGATCCAATTTACACTTTGAGAGCTAAAAGTTATATGTTCCTGATTTTCGTTTGGTGCATAATAATCATCAAATGGTGTTCTATTAGTTTGAACAATATTAGCATTTGAAATATTTAATGTTAAATATGGATTTTGTAAATCTAATGCACTTACTGATGGTATAAATGAATGGCTAGGATAATATACTGTAAAATCAGAATTGCCCTCTGCTAAAATACTTTGAGTTGGATAATTACCACCAGGAGCTTTGTCATAACTTGTAGTAAAATATGGTGAATCACCTGGTCGTGACCATCGTTGAGTCCAATATGAAGGGTCAGCTATATAAGCGTATAAAGCCCATCTGTGCCATGATGGATCGGCAGAAGTTTTTACCTGACCCAGAGCAACAGTTATACCCAAAAAATTTTTTCTCATTTCAAGCAGGTATGTAGAATTATCAATTCCCTCTTGTTTCGTACCAATTCCGCTGCCATTTATTAAGGCTATTTTTCTGAGGTTTTGTGGATAACCATTACTTCCCTGAATTCCATTGTTAGTTAATTCATTGATAAAAATATTTCTATAATAATTACTTAATGGTTTTTCGTGGTTCCAAGGTTTAGAATAATGGTCAAGAAGCATTTGTTTAGCCGCAGGGCTGTTTATTTTGTCTAAACCCTCAATTGCACCTGCATTATTTGCATGATGTCCAAAAAACCTAAGAAATTCCTGATCTCCTATAGAAATATTTGCTCCTTGATGCGGTGAGTCAAACGAAATCCATAAACCGGTTTCATGGTCTTCTCCATTTTTTTCCATTTTTGCAAGTGCATATCGGCTTATTAAACCACCCATACTCGGACCTACAATTACTAATTTGTTATCTGTGGTTTTATGCTGGTTTACCCATTTTATTACTTTAATGACTGCATAAGCATTACGCACTATATAATCGGCACCGGTAGGAAAATTAACTATTACTACATCAAAACCTTTTGCTCGCAAATTATCTGCCAATGAAAATTCATAATTCATCAAATCATAAATATCATATTCCTTTCTTTCATCATCCGGGTCAAAACCATCAAAAATAATAATCGGCTTTTTAAGTACAGGATTATTGCAATTGCTGTAATAAAAATACATGTCGGCAATTCCACGCTTATTTATTCCCTGATAATCTCGGTAGTAGTCGGAATAAACTCTTTGATGCCCACAATTTGATGTTGTTGATTTTTCGGTATCTTGCTCCTGAATATTAATTTGTGAATATCCCTTTTGTTTTTCTCCGCTTTTTAAATATACTGTGTAAATTACTGTGAGTTCTCCTGTTTTGTTTATGTTAACATTTACAGTTTTGTCCGGTTTTATTTTGTAAGTACCTGTTTCCTTTCCAAAATTAAGTTCTATTACTTCAATTTCGTTTTTAGTGTTTGAAAAAATAAAATCTTTGCTGAATATAAAAGAATTTTTACCGACTGATAAGTTTATTACTTAATATTGCCGGCACAAATGATTCAGCTTGTTTTGTATATTCAAGTTCAGAATTTTCATTAATGTACAATTGTTTGTTTTTAATTATTAAACTACTATTATTTAAAGCTTCGGAATCAATATAATTAAATTTGTAATTTAAAACTCCAATTGGTATTACTCCTTTTTCTTTTAGTTCCTTTACCTGTTGTTTTAGTTCTTGAAAAGGCTTCATTCCTTTATTATTATAAGAAGCCAGGTAAAGTTCATAATAAGTTTGTATAAAATGTTTATAATCAGATGTATCCTTTGGATTGTAAGGGCTGAAATTATCAATTTTAGCAAAATGTACCACCCTATCGTAAAGGATATTAGTCGTAAATTTTGATTTGTCAAGATTTATAACAAAAAAATCGAAATTTTAGCGATACGATAAACTGTCTGCAAGTTTATTCTCGTTTTTTAACATTATTTGAGTATAACTCAAGTTTGAAACAAGGCTAAGAGCGATAAGCCCAAAAAAGAAAAATAATTTTTTCATAGATTTTTGATTTTAATTAAGTGAATAAAATATTTGGTTTAATAATAATTTACACTTTCGTTTGGTTTGTATTTTCAACTGTATATCTTTCATTTGTATTTTAACTTATAATAATCTCAGTTATTCCGTTTATAATCATGATATTTAGCATGATTATTATCAGGTGAAAATATATTATTTTTCTGATTTCTTCATAATTTTTAATTATTTGTTTTGGATGTATCAGGTTTAACTTCAAAATTGAATTTATTTGTTTCTCCTACTTTTATAGACTTAGAAATTATTTCTGTATATTCTATGTTGTCTACTGATCTAATAGAATATATCATATCTTTTTCTGCTTCAAATGAAAACCCAAATTCCCCATTATTATCCGCAATTAATGTTTCGAAATGATATGACCAGGCAAACCATTCATTTTCCATTTCTCTTATTTCCAAAATATAACCTTGTATTTGATCTCCGGTTTCTGAATTAGAAACTTTTCCTTTGACAACAGTATAATAATCTTTCTCACAAGAGTATATACTAATCAATAAGATCAAATAAAGAAGTTTTTTCATAAGTTTTAGATTTAGTTTAAAATATGGTATTGAATATTTAATAATAACTTATGCCGATATTTGGTTCATATTTAACATCAAATTGCCCGTCAACAGTAACATATTCTTCTAATTCTTCGCCATTATAATGTCGCTGTGCATCAAATTTAAACTTACCTGATATAATATGGTTTGATGTATCTAATTTTGTGATATTTAGTTCGCCTGTATATTTTTCATCAGTATAGTAAGATAATTCATCAGGCTCTGAATCAAAATAAAATGCATAATTATCACTTTCAGATAATATATATTTTCCTGTAACTGGCATGGTTTTTATAACTACTGCCACTTTTTTATTATGCTCTAATATTATTTTGCAACCTCTTATTTCAAAATGATAATCACGGTTTAAAAAAGTGTCTATATGATTATAAAAAACGCGTATCCTTGGACTTATAGGTAAATACCCCACTTCAGATTCAATTATTTCACCACCGTTTATTCTGAATATAAATGTATTTGCACCTATTTCAGTATTTGGTGGTAATGTGTTAATTGTTTCTTCTTTTTTGCAGGAACAAATAAATAAAACAATGAATAATAAAAATGTTAAAATTATATTATTTTTAAAATTTGTCATATTTTTTCTTTTTCAATTATTAATAAACAGTCTGACTCCCGCATTGTTTCTAACGTCCGAGTAAAATTACTCTTACGTTTATTTTTTCATTATCTATATTAAAAGGTACGTTTATCAGTACAATATAGAGAGATAAGCTTACCTTTTTGTTTTTCTTAAAAACTCTAAATTATTAAGCTTCACATTATGTTACAAATTTATGTAAAAAATATATAATAGGCAAGGTAATTTAAGATTTATGATTTTAGATTTTAGATTTGGATTTAAAGCATTTTTTTCATTTATTATCAAGTTTTTAATCTGTGAATCTGTGGCTATTAACACCATTTTGGATAATCCAAAAAAAAATATTTCCAAAAAAACTTGACAACACTATACCAATATATTATTTTTATACGATAATTGTCGTTTTTCGTGTTTTTCGTACAATTTATAAAAATATGTAAAAACTATGAAAATTTTTAATTCATGAAAGAAAATAAAAACAAGAAACTTTTACAAATTGTCAGCACAGGCAAATCATTATTCTGGAAGTTTGGGATAAACAGGGTTACAATTGAAGAAATTTGTAAAGAAGCTAAAGTCAGTAAAATGACTTTTTACAAATATTTCAAAAACAAAATTGAGCTTATTAAATATATCCTTAAAAAGCAAACTGATGATGCCTGGGAACAATACTATGCAATAATGAATCAGGAAATACCCTATCCTGAAAAAGTCAAAAAGACAATTGAATTAAAAATGAATAATACCAACGATTTGAGTAGTGAATTTTATAAAGACTTTCATAAAAATGCCGATCCTGAATTAAAAAGTTTTCTCTGTAAATTATCCGGTGAATCGCTCAAAAAAATTAAAGATGATTATATTAAAGCACAAAAAGAAGGAAATATCCGGCAAGACATAAATCCTGATTTTATTCTTTATACTCTAAATTTTATGTTTGAAAAAATGGCAAAAGATGATAATTTAATTTTGATGTATTTAACACCGGGAGAGCTTATTTATGAACTAATTAATTTTTTCTTTTACGGCATTATGCCAAGAAACAATGAAGCTAAATAAAGAATTTTATATTATCCTTTTAATGTTTTTGAGCTTTGCTTTTTCTGTCAAAGGACAATCCGACTGTATGAAAAACATAAAGTTTAAAGGTCAATTATCTGCCTGGTTATCTCCCGATCCGGCAAATTCTTTTCAAACTTTTACAGGCATCAGGTACATCCCCGAATTATCAGCAAAAAAAGAACTTTCAAAAAAAGTTTCAATAGATGCTGAAATATCTTTAAATACTTATGGAAGTGCGTTTATTCATTCTTTTGATAATACAGATTTTGATGGAAATATAAAACCATACAGGATGTGGATTCGTCTATCTTCAAAACAGTTTGAATTGCGTGCAGGTTTACAAAAGATAAACTTCGGTTCAGCAACTTTTTTAAGACCTTTGATGTGGTTCGACAGGATTGACCCGAGAGATCCATTGCAACTAACCGATGGGGTTTATGCTCTTTTGGCAAGATATTATTTTCAAAATAATACGAATATTTGGCTATGGGGTCTTTACGGAAATGATGAAACAAAAGGCTGGGAAATGATTCCTTCTTTTAAAAAGAAAATAGAATATGGCGGAAGAATGCAGACTCCTGTTTTAACCGGTGAACTGGCATTAACTTATCACCACAGGAAAGCAGATCTTACGAAAATTAATCCGGAAGAACTATTATCATCAACCGATATTCTTAATGAAAACAGAATTGGGCTTGATGGAAAATGGGATTTAGGAATCGGATTGTGGTTTGAATTATCAATTACACATCAGGATTTTGATATTTCTCCATTAGTTTATCGAAGGGCAATAAATCTGGGTGCTGATTATACCTTCGGTTTGGGAAACGGTCTTAATGTAATGACAGAATTTTTTACTTATGGTGCCTCTGAAGAGGTTTTTTCAAAAGCTGAAGATTTAAACTTTTCAACATTATCACTCAATTATCCTCTCGGGCTAATTGATAATGTATCTCTTATGTTATATTATGATTGGAAAAATAAAGACTGGTACAGATTTATCAACTGGAACAAAACTTATGATAACTGGAGTTTTTATCTGATTGGATTTTGGAATCCCGATGAATTTCAAATTTACAATAATCAACAGGATTATAATTATAGTTTTTTCACAGGAACAGGAGTACAATTTATGGTGGTATTTAATCATTAAAAAAAATAAAATGAAAAACTCAGAAATTATTTCTATTAAGGGATTGATCAAGCGCTTTTCTATCGGCAAAGGATATTTTACCGCTTTGAATGGCATTGATCTCTCTTTTGATAAAGGTCAGTTTGCAGGCGTTGTAGGACCAAGCGGTTCAGGAAAAACAACACTTTTAAATATTATCGGCTCATTAGATTCTCCGACAGAAGGCATCGCTAATGTTCTTGGACAAGATGTTAATAAGCTTTCCACAAAAAAGGCAGCGATTTTACGAAGGAAGCACATGGGTTTTATTTTTCAAACCTATAATTTACTTCCTGTATATACGGTTTTTGAGAATGTTGAATTCCCGTTGCTTTTATTAAAAATGAGCGGCGCAAAACGCAAAAAAGCTGTGATGGATGCATTGGACTGGGTTGGAATAACTGACAAAGTTAAATCAAGACCGGCTCAACTTTCAGGTGGCGAATGTCAAAGAGTGGCTATTGCACGGGCAATGGTAAAAAAACCTGAATTAGTATTAGCCGATGAACCAACGGCTAATTTGGATTCTGAAAACTCGCATCATATTTTACAAACTATGGAAAACCTCAACAAAGAATTACAGACAACTTTCATCTTTGCTACTCACGATGATAAGGTAATTAAATATTTGAAGAGAAAAATTCTTCTCGAAGATGGTAAAGTAACTTCAGACGATATTATAACCAATTAGATAAGGAGGACACAAAATGTTATCATTAAAATTAGCATATAGAAACCTGATTGGTGCCGGCTTGCGAACATGGCTCAATGTATTTGTATTGTCCTTTACTTACATCCTGATAATATGGCATTATGGTATTATTGATGGTTGGAATCATCAGGCAAAAAAAGACATGAAAGCTTGGGAAATTGGTAATGGACAAATTTGGCATCAAAATTATGATCCTTATGATTTTTTTACTTTGGAAGAAAGTCATACTACAATTCCTCAAACTTTTAAAAACGCAATTTCAGATGGTGTGTTAACACCTGTTTTAATTTCTCAAGCTACAGTTTATCCTGAGGGAAGAATTCAAAGTATGCTTTTACGAGGAATTGATCCTAATCAAAAAGTAATTGCCTTACCAACAGCAGAAATGAATATTGAATCTGATGAAATTCCTGTAATTATCGGGCGAAGAATGGCTAAAAACTGTAAGTTAAAAGAAGGTGATATAACAATAATTCGATGGAGAGACATAAATGGAACTTTTGATGCTACAGAAGTAAAAATTGTAAAGGTGTTTAATTGTAATGTTCCAAATGTTGACGCCGGACAAATGTGGATCCCAATCAACAAACTTCAGGAAATGATACAATCACCTGATGAAGCTACTATGTTTATCATTGGAGAGAATTTTGAAATGAATGAAAATGTTTCGGGTTGGGAGTTTAAAAGTTTCGACTACTTAATGACGGAAATGGATGAAATGATAAAAATGAAAAAGATTGGCGGTTCTGTATTTTATTTTATTCTGATTCTTTTGGCAATGTTAGCAATATTCGATACACAAGTACTTTCAATATTCAGAAGGCAAAAGGAAATAGGAACTTATATTGCAATGGGAATGACCCGAATACAAGTAGTTAGTCTTTTTACTGTTGAGGGGGCGATGCATGCAATACTTGCAATTATTGTTGGTGCCATATATGGAATTCCATTTTTGTTATGGCAAATGAAAACCGGATTTAGCATGCCCGCAGGAACAGATGATTTTGGTATAGCAATTGCAGAAACAATTTTCCCTGTATATGGAGCGGGACTTATTTTTTTTACAGTGCTTTTAGTTATAATTATAACAACTATTGTTAGTTATATGCCGGCACGCAAAATTTCTAAAATGAAACCAACAGATGCAATTAAAGGAAAAATACAATGATACGATTTTTATTTAAAGGATTATTAAGAGACCGGAACCGCAGCTTGCTGCCAATTCTGGTTGTAACAGCAGGTGTTTCGTTAACCGTATTAGCATATTGCTACATAAATGGAATCTTGGGAGATAGCATTGAATTTTCAGCAAAATATTCTTCAGGTCATGTAAAAATAATGACTTGTGCTTATGCTGAAAATAAACATCAGGTTCCAAATGATTTAGCTCTAATTGAAGTTGGCGATTTAATTAATACCCTGCATGATGATTACCCAAACATGAAATTTGTTCCACGAATTAATTTTGGTGGTTTATTAGATTCTCCTGATGAAAACGGGGAAACAAAAAAGCAAGGTGTTGTAGCCGGAATGGCAGCAGATATTCTTTCGGAAGACACAAAAGAAATTGACAGACTAAACATAAGAAAATCACTTAGAAAGGGGCGGCTTCCCGAAAAATCAAATGAAATTTTGCTAAGCGATGAATTCGCAACAAAACTTGAAGTTGAACCCGGTAATCAGGTTACTCTTATAACTTCTACAATGTATGGTGGGATGTCAATACAAAATTTCACTGTTGCCGGAACTATTGAATTTGGCGTTCAGGTGATGGATCGTGGTGGAATGATAGCAGACATAACGGGAATTCAAAATGCCATGGACATGGATGATGCTTGTGGTGAGGTTTTAGGGTTTTTAGATTTGCCAAATTATGATGATGAAATTGCACAAAATGTGGAAAACACATTTAATGACAAGTATTCTGACCCGAACGATGAATTTTCGCCTGTAATGATTAGATTAAAAAATGATTCTGTCATGTCAGGATATTTTGATTATATTGATTCATTTGTCGGAATAATTATTTTTGTATTTATTATGGCAATGTCAATTGTTTTATGGAATACCGGTTTAATTGGTGGTTTGCGTCGTTATGGTGAAGTTGGAGTTCGATTAGCCATTGGAGAACAAAAAGGACATATTTACAGGTCTATGATTTTCGAAGCAATTTTTATAGGACTAATTGGTTCATTTCTTGGAACACTTATAGGGCTTGGTTTTTCGTATTGGATTCAGGAAGTGGGTATTGATGTTGGTGGTATGATGAGAAATTCTAAGATGATGATGCCAAGTGTTTTCAGGGCAAATATTTCTACACCTGCATACTATCTTGGTTTTATACCGGGACTGTTTTCAATTGTACTGGGAACAATGTTATCAGGAATTG
>DAOVNY010000217.1 GCA_030630005.1 Bacteroidales bacterium
CCAATATTTTTAAAACAGTATTTATTTTTTTAGTAATCGCAATGTTTTTTTCAAATTTCAATGCTAATGCTCAGGCGCCAAATCCGCCGGGGCAACATGGACTAAGTGGAGACAAAGCACCGGGAGGAGGAGCACCAATCGGAGGAGGGCTACTGATACTTTTGAGCCTTGGGGCGGGTTATGGTGCAAAAAAGCTATATGATAGAAAAAAGAAAAAGATTTTGGAGTAGAAAAGATTTTAGATTTTAGAATTGAGATTTAAGATTTTTGCAGCATAAATCAACAAAAAAATCCTCCAGATTTTTAAAATCTGGAGGATTTAACAAACATGCATCACAAAAAAAACTTATAATCTGTGAATCTGTGGCTTTTAAATTATTTCAGTGTAAATTTTGCGTGTCCAATAACATTATCTTCAACGAAAATTTCAACATGATAAGTACCTTCAATTATTTCTTCAGTACTTCTGTTGGTCCAGTAAAGGCACATATTCTGAGCTATGTTTTGATAATCAACTTCTTTTTTAATCGAATATTGTAATTGCTCTCCTTTGTACATAAACGAATAGCTGTCTCTTCTTGAAGGTGTTAAGATAAGCTTGTCAGGTTTAGCTATTCTAATATAAATTTCTTTTTTCCCGGCAGGAATAATTGTGTTTTCACTTAAAGTGAAACAAATTTTAATTTTGTCAACCTTCCTTGCTTTGTTAACGACTTTTGTTTTTTGCCCTCCCCATCTTAGCTGTATTGCCTCTGCTTTAAGATTGTATGTTTTTAATACAGATGCTGTGTTAACCTTTTCTTTAAGAGCATCTTTGATTTTTGTTAGTTCAACATTTTTCTTCACTTCAGATTTATAATTCTGAGTGATCTTAATATTTTCAGTTTTAAGGACTTTATTTTCTGTATAAAGAGAATCCATTTGCCTGACATAGCCCTGTGCTATTTTTTGTAATCTGGAGAGTTTCTTTTTTATTTTATAATATCTCCATTTTGTGTCGAGGAGCGATTTAATTTCTTTTGCGTTTTCCTGAATAATACTATCGCGGACAGATAAAATATCTGATAATTGACCGTATTCTTCTTTTGTTTTATTATGCTGAATGAGCAAAGTATCTAATTCAAATTGTAGTTCGACCCTTTGTTGTTCTTTTTCTGTCTTCAGTTCTTCCAGTTCAGACACATCAGCTTTAGTATTAATTAACAATATTGCCAAAGCAATAGCAATTACCCCAAGTATTACAAGAAGAAAGATTAAAATTTTAGAAACAGGATTTTTCTGTGTTCCCGCATTTTGTTGATTTTGTGTTTGTTGATTCATCTTTGATTTTGTGTTTATTTTAAAACGATATTAAAAATTTATTTTTTCCCTTAAATTGATGTGCAAAAGTATAACAAAAACATTTAAAATCCTAACTTTACCCAAAGTTTAATGTGCCGAGCCAATAACCCTAAACCTATCTCCTGTTTCTTCAATTATTTTGCGATACCAGTCTTCGCCGTAGCCCGGTTGTTCTAATTTGG
The DNA here is from genome assembly GCA_030630005.1 of Bacteroidales bacterium. Taxonomy (GTDB): domain Bacteria; phylum Bacteroidota; class Bacteroidia; order Bacteroidales; family JAIORY01; genus JAIORY01. The sequence continues at coordinate 1,524 of DAOVNY010000217.1, forward strand.
GGTTTTGTTTGCCCGGATTTGGCTCTTTAATATTACCATCCATAAATCTCATAAAAAGATGCTGATATAATTTTTTCCAAGTATAAACAACACGGTTACCCTGATTTACAGAATAATTTGTAAGATATTCGACAGCCAGCTTTTTATCTTTTTTGTGAAGCTCGAAAGCAGCCGCATCAACAGCAGAAGTGAATTCAATAAATTCATTTTCCAGTGCTTGTTGAACTTTTTCAATTTCGGGATGAATAATATTATAGCGGGTATATGCAAAATTACTTAGCTGATTAAACACCCAAAAAGCTGCATCATCAGACCATTCCATCATTTTGCCGTTTCCTCTTGCAAAGGTATGAGGCACTTTCGTGATGCTTGAATAAAAAGGAACATAGACACTGCTGGCAGCATCATCAACGCCCATCCAAAAAATTCCACCAATTTCATCAGGCAGCCATGACCGCGACTGGGTAACAAAAGAAAAACCGGTTTGTTGTGTGGCAGTTGCTCTTTCATTACAATAACTTATATCATCAACTTTCCATGTTAAAGGACGCCAACGATAAGGAACTTCAAAGGGTCCGGCACCAATATCTTTTCTCATATCAAGCTCTGTTTCTTCAAGGTGATCTCTCATAAACATCATCATATCATGAACAGAAACTTTTTTATCCGGTTTTATCCAAAGAGGCATTCTGTTAGTTGCATAATTATTGATATTTTTTCTTCCGTCTTTAAAATTTTTATCATGTTTAACATGACCTTTACAATAATCCCAATACTGATCCATTCCACCTGCAACAGCATTAAACATAGTCCAAACGCGTATTTCACAAAAACGTGCTCCGCCAAAATCAACCGGAGCATAAGTATCCGAAAAACTAAAATATTTATCTTTTCCTTTGTACCAGCTATTTTTTCTGGCAAAGGAAATAACATCAGCAGCATAAACACATTCTATATCTTTATCAAATATCATATCAAGATTATCGGAAGAAATAGAAGTTTTTTTGTCCTCAAGAGGGAAAGTGGTTATCCTTGCCTGGTTAGCATGAGCACAAACATAACCATCCGGTATTCTTCTGGCAACCCAAACAGCACCTTTTTCACCTTCACCTTTACCGATAAGTTCCATTATCCAAACTTCATTTTTATCGGAAACCGAGAAAGATTCACCTACGCTGTAATAACCATGTTTCTCCATTAATTCAACGATTACTTTAATAGCTTCGCGTGCTGATTTTGACCTTTGTAAAGCAATAAACATAAGACTTCCGTAATCCATAATGGCTCCGGGTTGTTTACTCAATTCCGAACGACCGCCATAAGTTGTTTCACCAATGGCAACTTGATATTCATTCATGTTTCCAATAACATTGTAGGTTTCGCGAACCTGCTCAATCTGACCAAGGTATTCACCGGTATCCCATTCATAAATATCCATCATAGCACCTTCGGGATATGTTGCCGAAGACCAGTGATATAATTCTCCGAAAAGGACATGAGAATCCGCTGCATAAGAGATCATCGTTGAACCGTCAACAGAAGCACCTTTTGTTATCAGGTAATTTGTACAAGCATAGGAATTAATATTTATTCCGATTGCAATTAAGAAACTAATTGTAAAAAAGATTTTTTTCATTTTAAGTTATTTATTTATTTTTTTTATTGAAATTTTTGAGTCAGCAAATATATAAAATTTCTGATAATGGTTTTGTTGGATTGAAATGGGCGAAGAATCTGTTAGCGTTTTCTAATTTCGGTGTTTAGATTGTTAAGTTGCAAACCTTTCAAAGGTTAGTCCAAAGAAGAGCGGGCTTTGGTGGGCGGAACTCTTTCAGAATGACATCTCTTTTATTAAAGTTTTTTAGAATTGCGTGATATTCTTTTTTATTATCCTTTTATTGACAAAATATTTGCAACTGCATAAATTGGAAATACCTTAATCTTATCATATTTTGAAAAATTTTCTTGCGAAACCCGAATACCGGTTTCA
>DAOVNY010000027.1 GCA_030630005.1 Bacteroidales bacterium
GGCAATTAACATCTACGAAAGTTTTGAATATCCAAAAGAAAAAGTAGAAATAATTGAAACATATCTGCATTTTGTTGAATGGGCAGAAAGCGGTGGAACCCTATATACCGATTGGTATAGTAATACTAATTTGGGTTATCGAAATGATGCTAATATTTACGTTGTACCATAAATATAATTAATGTGATTTATTAAAAAGCTATCCTGTGTTTTCAGGATAGCTTTTTTTTATTCAAAATTATATATTTTATAATCATTATCAAATAAATATAAATCATAAATCTAAAATCTAAAATCTAAAATAAAATGGGTATTTTTGCAGAAATAAAAATAGTTTAATCATGAAGATAACTTTTCTTAAACGAACAAAACCAAAAGCTTTTGAATATAAACCGCTTTATTATGATAAGGAAAAAGATGATAGAGAAAAGCGAAAACGTGAATTGGGACTTGATAATTCTCATGACAGGAGTACAATGATGAAAGGTGAATTACAGCGTAGATGGCGTAAAGATAAAACAAATACTAAAGAAAAAACCTCAAGCATGAGATTTTTTATTTATTTGTTGATAGCTGTAATGTCTGTTTATCTTATTTTTTTTACTGATTTAGTTCAGAAAATGGTTCAAATTTTCATTCCAAATTAATGTCTGACCTAATAAAATTATTACCGGATTCCGTTGCAAATCAAATTGCAGCCGGGGAAGTTATCCAGCGACCTGCTTCTGCTGCTAAAGAATTACTCGAAAATTCGATTGATTCCGGTGCATCTGAAATAAAGCTTATTATTAAAAATGCCGGAAAGACCCTGATACAGGTTGTTGATAATGGCTGTGGAATGTCGGAAACTGATGCAAGGATGTCGTTCGAAAGACATGCTACTTCTAAAATCCAAACTGCTGATGATCTTTTTGCCATAAGAACAATGGGTTTTCGTGGCGAAGCTCTCGCCTCTATTGCTGCCATTGCCCACGTTGATATTAAAACAAAATTGCCCGGTAATGAACTTGGTTCGCATATTAGCATCGAAGGTTCTGAAGTAAAATCTCAGGAAACTGTAAGTTGTCCTGATGGTACAAATATATCTGTTAAAAATCTCTTTTTTAATGTTCCTGCAAGACGAAATTTTTTAAAATCAATTACTGTAGAAACAAGGCATATAATTGAAGAATTCAACAGAGTGGCTCTCGTTAACCCTTATATTGAATTTTCCTTTGTTCATAATGAAAGACAAATATTTAAGTTGCATATCTCAAACTTAAAACAAAGAATTACAGGAATAATGGGAAGCAACTATAGCCAGCGATTAGTACCTGTTGAACAAAAAACCGACAAAGTAATTATTTCCGGTTATATCGGTAAACCCGAATTTGCAAAAAAAACCAGAGGCGAACAATATTTCTTTGTGAACAAACGATTTATTAAACATCCTTATCTGAATCATGCTGTGGATAACGCTTTTCAGGAATTATTGCCAAACAAAGCTTTCCCTTCATATTTTATTTATTTTGATATTGATCCAAAACAAATTGATATAAATATTCATCCCACTAAAACCGAAGTTAATTTTCAGGATAATAAGCTGATTTATGCAATTTTAAGGTCGTCAATTAAACAAGGTCTCGGAAAATATAATATCACTCCTACTATAGATTTTGATATTGAACAAAGTTTTAATATTCCTGATCCTCCTAAAGGTAAACCTATTATCAATCCATTCCAAAAAACAGAATTGGAATATAATCCTTTTGAAACGCACAAACCTGAGGTTTCATCACAAAGAGAACGATCAAACACAGAAAACTGGGATGTATTATTTTCAAGAGAAAAAACTAATAAAGATATTTTTGAAATTACTGATGCTGCAAAAGATACCGACAAGCATCTTGTTGAATCAAAATTGAATAATATTAAAAGTGACAATGAAGACAGAAAAATTTTCCAGATTCAAAATCGTTACATTGTCACTTTTATCAAATCGGGGATATTAATAATTGATCAACAAAATGCACATGAAAGAATTTTGTATGAACGTTTCATCAAAATGCTTGAGAGTAAAAAATGGACTTCTCAGCAAGAACTTTTTCCTCAAAACATAAATTTCACTCCCGGTGATGCAGAAATAATAAAAGATATAAGAAAAGATCTTCTGAAAGTAGGTTTTGAAATTGAGGAATTTGGAAGAAATACATTTGTTGTAAATGGCACTCCTCCCGATATTTCCAGTAAAAATATTAAAGAAACACTTGAAGGAATAATTGAAAATTATAAAAATAATATGATCGACCTTCATTTAGATAGAAAAATTAATATTGCCCGTTCGATGGCTGTAAATTTGTCAGTAAAAGCAGGCAAAAAACTCCAAATTGAAGAAATGGGTATATTTATTGATGAGTTTTTTGCATGTCAAATGCCTGAGAAATCTCCGGGTGGAAAATCAACAATTTATATAATTCCTTTTGAGGAATTGAGTACAATTTTTAAGTAAACATAATAATATGTCAAATCAGTACAGACCACAAGGGTTCAGAGTACTACCACCGGTAGTAAAAAACCTTCTTATAATTAACGGAGTGTTTTTTCTTGCTACAATTACTTTTGAGAATGCATGGGGAATAAACCTCACCGATTATCTCGGACTTCATTATTTTGCTTCAGAAAAATTCAGTCCTTTTCAGTTTATTACTTATATGTTTATGCATGGTGGATTTTCCCATATCTTATTTAATATGTTTGCTTTATGGATGTTCGGGAATGTACTGGAAAATGTTTGGGGTCCAAAGCGATTTCTTACTTATTACATTATCACAGGAATAGGTGCAGCTATTGTCCATTATATTGTTTTTTATTTTGAGATTTCACCTGTTTTGAACGCGATACAAAGTTTCGTTCAAAACCCGTCAAATCAAAATCTTACTGAATTCCTGAATTCTTCACATTTCAAGATTTCATCATACGAAATGCAAAATCATTATCATACATTTGTACGAAGCTATAATAACCTGATTGCAACAAACCCTGAAAGAGCTTTGCAAACTGCCATTGATTATATGTCGATTTACAGAACCGACTTTTTAAATGCACCGGTAGTTATTGGTGCATCAGGGGCAGTTTTTGGTATTTTACTTGCTTTTGGAATGCTTTTCCCTAATTCTCTTATATATATATATTTCGCATTCCCAATAAAAGCAAAATATTTTGTAATTATTTATGGGTTAATTGAGTTGTTTTCAGGTTTTTATGACACGACAAGTAATATAGCTCATTTTGCCCATCTCGGTGGTATGATCTTTGGATTCATCCTCATAAAATACTGGAAAAAGAAAGGGTAAACACTAAAACAATGAACTATTATAGCCAAAATCCATTAGATGAAGTTAAATCGTTTTTCAAAAGAAAAACGATTTTATCAAGATTGATAATTATAAATATAATTGTATTTGTAGCTGTAAATATTATTAATCTATTATTATGGCTTTTCAATGTTCAGGTAGTTAATAATTTGGTTTCTCCTGTCATCTCTTGGTTTGCTGTTCCTTCCGATATTACCGCTTTATTGTCACGACCATGGACTTTGTTCACTTATATGTTTTTGCAGGAAAATTTCTTTCATATTTTCTTTAATATGTTCGTTTTGTATTTTGGAGGAAGAATTTTTCTCGAATATCTCAGTCAGAAGAAATTACTCAGCACATATATTTGGGGAGGCTTGATAGGGGGATTATTTTATATTATTGCTTTTAATGTTTTTCCTGTTTTTGATGAATATAAAGCATTCTCAGTTGCACTTGGTGCTTCAGCTTCGGTATTAGCAATATTGATTGCAATTGCAACTTATGTACCTGATTATTCAATAACATTAATACTTTTGGGTCGTACAAAATTAAAATACCTTGCTATAGCCCTTGTGTTGATTGATATTTTAAGTATTCCAAAAGGAAATCCCGGTGGTCATATTGCTCACATTGGCGGAGCTTTATGGGGATATACATATATTTTGATACTGAAAAAAGGATTTGATATTAATAAGTATTTCAATAATTTTAATTTAAACAAGATTTTTAAATCTTTTATGAAACCAAAAAGTTCAACTTCTACACATTACACTAAACAAAGATCGGTTTCTGATGAAGAGTTTAACTATCAAAAGAAAAAAAGTCAAAAAAAAATAGATAGTATTTTAGATAAGATATCAAAGTCGGGATACGAAAGTCTTTCGAAAGAAGAAAAAGAACTACTCTTTAAAATGAGCAATAAAAAGTGAATAGAAAAAAAATATCCAATAAACGCCTGAATATTTTTTATAAGATATTAATGTTTATTAATATTCTTGCGATTGTCTCTTTGATTCTCACATATATATCTCCATATTTCAATCCATTAAATATATGGTTCTTTGCATTTATGGGACTTAGCTATCCTGTGATTTTACTAATTAATATTTTTTTTATTGTTTTTTGGATAATTTTTGGAGAACGCTATTTCTTATTTTCATTAATTGCTGTACTATTGGGTTTTAATTATATCGGAAGATTTTACCAGATTAATGGAGAGGATGATATTTCTTCAATCAATAATACTTTTAAAGTTTTGACTTATAATGTACACGATCTTACTGAAAATAATTATCTGAAAACAAATAAAGATGAAAACATAATTTTTGATTTCCTGATTAATGATGCACCGGACATTGCTTGTATTCAGGAATTTCATTCTAAAGGAAAAAATTACTATTTCCCATTAGTATTCCTGAAAGAAAAATTAAATTCAAGCAATTATTATTATCAAAGTTATTTTGGTCCCGGAAAAAATGCCATAGTAGGAATGGCTATCTTTAGCAAATTTCCTATTGTTAATAAAGGTTTTTTTAAACACAAATCCACCAGAAATTTCGGAGTATTTGCAGATGTTATTTCACAATCAGACACTTTTAGAATTTACAATCTTCATCTCGAATCAATTATGCTTTCTCATAATGACCTTTCGTATGTAAAAGGGATCATTACAAACTCCGATGAAGTTGAAAAATCAAGAAGTAAAACTAAAAGAGTACTTTATAAGTTTAAAACTGCATTTCAAAAAAGAGCCATACAGGCTAATATTATTTCCGGGCATATTAAAAATTCGCCATACCCTGTTATTGTGTGCGGCGATTTTAACGACACACCGGTTTCATATACATATAAGCAAATATCAAAAGGTCTTAACGATGCTTTTGTTGAAACCGGAAGTGGAATAGGACGAACTTATGCAGGTGTACTTCCTGCATTCAGGATTGATTATATTTTGTATGATGATTTTTTTGAATCATATAATTATAATGTTAACAAGATTGACATTTCCGATCATTATCCGGTTTCATGTTATTTCTCTATAAAATGATAGAATGATAAAAATCTGAAATGAAATTCCAACTAACATCAGAATATAAACCTACGGGAGATCAGCCTGAAGCTATTAAGCAATTGGTAGAAGGCATAAATCGTGGTGATAATGAACAAGTTCTTCTTGGTGTTACCGGATCGGGTAAAACATTTACTATTGCAAATGTATTACAAAAGATCAACCGCCCCGCATTGGTACTCAGCCATAATAAAACTCTTGCCGCACAACTTTATAGTGAGTTTAAGCAATTCTTCCCAAAAAATGCTGTTGAATATTTTGTTTCTTATTACGATTATTATCAACCCGAAGCTTATCTTCCGGTTACAAATACATACATTGAAAAAGACCTGTCTATCAACGACCAAATTGAAAAACTCCGTCTTAGCACCAGTTCCTCATTGCTTTCGGGAAGAAGAGATATAATTGTAGTTTCGTCTGTTTCGTGCATATACGGAATTGGTAATCCGGATGATTATACAAACAATGTGATACCCTTAAAACAAGGTGAATTGAAAAGCCGGAATAAATTTTTGCATGAATTGGTTTCAAGTCTGTACTCACGCTCAGAGATTGAATTCAGACATGGAAATTTCAGAGTTAGAGGCGATACTGTGGATATTTTCCCTGCTTATGCCGATTTTGCATATCGTATTTTTTTCTGGGGTGATGAAGTTGAATCAATTGAATCATTTGACCCCGTTAAAGGAAATAAACTTGATGAACACGAAAGTATAATAATTTATCCTGCAAATATTTTTGTTACATCTCATGATAAAATGAAAAGTGCAATAAAAGAGATACAAGATGATTTGTTCAAGCAAGTGGATTATTTTAAGGAATGTGGGAAAAATTTTGAAGCAAAACGTTTACTGGACAGGGTAACTTATGATATTGAAATGATGAAAGAATTGGGCTATTGTTCAGGAATAGAAAACTATTCAAAGTACTTTGACGGAAGAACTGCCGGAGCACGACCTTTTTGCCTTATTGATTATTTTCCTGATGATTTTGTTTTGATAGTTGATGAAAGTCATGTAACAATCCCACAGGTAAGAGCTATGTACGGTGGAGATCGTTCCAGAAAACAAAACCTTGTTGAATATGGATTCAGGCTTCCTTCGGCTATGGATAACCGTCCTTTGAAATTTGATGAGTTTGAAGCAATCACTAATCAAACTATTTATGTTAGTGCAACCCCTGCCGATTATGAATTACAAAAAACCGAAGGAGTTGTAGTAGAACAATTGATTCGACCAACCGGTTTACTTGATCCTGTTATTGAAATAAAACCCAGCTTGAACCAGATAGATGACTTGTTGGATGAGATTGAAAAAGTTGTTTCTGATAACAAAAGAGTTTTAGTAACAACCCTGACAAAAAGAATGGCAGAAGAGTTATCAAAGTACATGATTAATCTTAATATAAAAAGCAGATATATTCATTCCGATGTTCCAACAATTGAAAGAGTTGAATTAATGAGGGATCTCCGGCTTGGAGTTTATGATGTATTGATCGGGGTAAATCTCTTACGCGAAGGACTTGATTTGCCCGAAGTATCATTGGTTGCAATTCTTGATGCTGATAAAGAAGGTTTCCTGAGATCGGAAAGGTCACTCACACAAACTGCCGGAAGAGCAGCAAGAAATATCAATAGCAGAGTAATTATGTATGCTGATAAAACAACTGCTTCGATGCAGCGTACAATAGATGAAAGCATCAGAAGACGCGAAAAACAAATAAATTATAATCATAAATATAATATTACACCAACTCAAATTCAAAAATCAGAGTTTTCTGTTTTAGCCCAGTCTGATATTGCAAACACAAAATCTGTTGAACCAAAAGCTTATATCGAAAACGACAAGAAAGATATCGCTGCTGACCCTGTTGTAAAATATATGAGTGAGGATCAAATAAATAAAGCAATATTAAAAAACAGAAAAATGATAGAAAAATCTGTAAAAGAACTTGACTTTATTGAAGCGGCAAAACTAAGAGATGAAATTATTGAACTCGAAAGAATAGCAAAAGAAAAATAGTTTTTTTCACTTATTAACTATTTTATGTAAATAACTTTATATTTTTATATAGAAGTTTATTAAAATTTAATTATTTTTGTTACTGCTTGAGTAGAAGTATTGCGTAATTATAAGAGCAACAGTTTTTAAATTAACTTATTTACTATGAAGAAAAAGATTCTTATTATTGATGATGAATTAAGCATTAGGATTTTATTGGAAAATTTCCTTAAAAAAAATTATGATGTTGTTGCAAAAAACGATGGAATGGAAGGTTTAAAGTGGATGGAAGAGGGTAATATACCGGATTTGGTTGTTGCAGATATTCAAATGCCGAATTTAGATGGCTATGAATTTATTAAAAATGTAAGAGCCAGTGGATATTATAAAGATATTCCTCTTATTATGTTATCAGGCATTGAAAGCAGTAACGAAAAGGTAAAATGTTTGAAACTTGGAGCTAATGATTATATAGTTAAACCATTTAATCCTGAAGAATTGGAAATAAGAATTCAACTTCTTATTTCAAGAAAATAATTTCATATATAATTTATGAGCAATTCAGATACAAAAATATTACGTATCTTATATATAGGTGGTGAACTGGAAATACTTCAAAATTTAAAAAACGACAAAGAAAAATTTGAAGTCATTGAAGCCAGAAATGGAATAGATGCTGCTGCTATATATAAAAAAAACAAGGATATACAGGGAATTATTTCTGAAGAAATATTGCCCGGTATGAATGGGATTGATGTTGGAGTTATGTTGCGTTCAAAACATATCCCCGAAAATATACCATATATTGTTGTTCATAATGAAGTAAGTAAAAAGCTATTCACACAAGCTTTAAGAAATAAAATTGATGATTTTTACACCTTACCGGTGAATATTGACGATCTTTATACAAGAATTAATTTCCTTTGTGAATTTAAACTGATTAATCCTGATACTTTTAAGGATACATTTAAAAAAGACAGATCATACCGAATACCTGTTATAAAACGATTGTTTGATATTATTGCATCCGGTTTTGCACTATTACTTCTCTTTCCTGTTTTTCTGTTTTTTGCAATCGTTATCAGAATAGAGTCGAAAGGGAAAATATACTATACTTCGAAAAGGGTTGGAACCGGATATAAAATATTTAATTTTTATAAATTAAGATCAATGTATTCCGGTGCTGATGCAAAACTTAAAGAATTAGAATATCTTAATAAGTATTCCAAAAAGAAAACATCTGATAAAAAAGAAGGGGTAATAGAACAATGTCCAAGATGTGCAAAATTACCCGAAGGTGAATATTGTTCACCTACATTATTAACTTCAAACGGAATGATGTGTGAATACTGGATTATGGAGTTAAAAAAACAAAAATCTAATTCAACTTTTATAAAGATAAAGAATGACCCCAGAATTACAAAAGTTGGAAAGTTTATCAGAAATACAAGTATAGATGAATTGCCCCAATTAATTAATGTTTTCAAGGGCGATATGTCTATTGTAGGGAACAGACCATTACCCTTATACGAAGCAGAACTCCTTACATCAGATGATTGGAGTGCAAGATTTTTGGGTCCGGCAGGAATAACCGGTCTATGGCAAGTTGAGTTAAGAGGAAAAAAAGGCGAGATGTTAGAAGAAGAAAGAAAATATCTTGATAATCAATATGCAAGGAATTTTTCTTTTTGGGGTGATATAATACTGATATTTAGAACAATACCAGCATTATTTCAAAAAGATAATGTTTAAAATTTATTATTATAAATATGTATTGTTAAAAATTCATTAATAACTTATATTATTTTTAATAAATTTTTATTAAAAATGATGTAGATTGCAAGCCTTTTGTCAAAATGCTTATCAATAATATTATGATAAATATGTTAAAGAAAAAAATAATTGTTATATTTTTACTACTTACTATAAGCGCATCTGTGAGTTATAGTCAAGATGTTGATTCTTCTTTATTTTTTAATCCTATAACTGATGATATTCAGAATAAAATATTACCACTGGAAGCATTAATAGACTCGGCAATAAAAAATGATCCGCGTGTAAAACTGGAAGCTCTCCAAATTGATTATAACAAATATCAAGTTACTACTGCAAGACGGGACTGGACGAAAAACTTAGGTTTTCAAGGGAATTTAGATTACGGTAATTTGTACTATTACGATCGGGATGAACTTACAAGATTAGATAGATTTTATATGACCGAATCAAGAAGAACAAATTTTGGAGCAGGATTATTTTTCAGGTTCCCATTATTTTATTTAATTGACAGAAGAAACGAGATCAACAAAAATAAAAAGGAAGTTGAAATTTCGATGATGAGAAGAAATGTGGAGATTAGAGTAGTAAGAAGAGAAGTTGTAGAAGCATATAATAAAATGCTTGAATATCAAGCCTTAATAAGAATCAGTAACGAGTATCAACAATATTCTTTAGTTGAGATGAGTATGGCAGAACTTGAGTTTTTAAATGGTGAAATTCCTGCATCGGAACTTACCAGATTAAAAGATTATCAAACTCAACGTTATCTTGCATTCGCAGAATCGGTTTGGAGATTTAATTATTATTTAGAATTGTTGGAAGAAATAGTTGGTATTAAATTTAATTTAATTAATAAACTGAAGTAATGGATATTAAACAATTTATTCAGTTATTTAAACGTCACATTTTTTTGTTAATCGCAATTCCATTCTTGCTTGCAGTTTTGGTATTTGTGTTTTCACGAAATTTACCAAAAATTTATTCCTCTGAAGCTAAAGTATATACTGGAATAGCCACAGGATATTCTATCGAATCAACTGACAGGAGAACTCTTGATTATTTTGGTACCAATGTTCAATTTGATAATTTGATTAATTTAATACATTCACGTCAGACTGTAGAAAAAACAGCCATCAAATTACTGGCACAAGGTTTATGTCTGGAACAACCTATCCCTCAATATATTTCAAAAAGTAATTATGCAGCTCTCCATAATATGGCACCTGTGGAAGTTAAAGACCTTGTTGTGAAAAATGGGAAAATGGGTCTTGAAAGAAAAAAAGATAAACAGATCAATAATCTTCAAAATGAAATAAGAGAACTCGAATTTGAAATAAATAGAAAAAGAAGCAAAGCTTTCAGTACTCAAACACCCGGGAATAATGTTGATCAACCGGTAAATGAACTTAAAAAAGCGGATTCTGAAACTTCTTTAAATTCGAGTAATAATATTTATCATACAGTTGGTTCCGGAGAATCTATTTATTCAGTTGCAAGCCGATATGGTATTTCAGTCGGACAAATTGTTGAACTGAATGATCTTAAGAGTAATTCAATTACATCCGGGCAGGTTTTATTGGTTAAAAAAGATAACAAAGCTAATTTGGATAATCAATATCATATCGTTAAACCCGGTGAAACTTTATTTTCAATATCATCTAAATATGGCATTAACATCAATAAACTCAGGAGTTTAAATAATTTAAGAAGTAACAGTGTAACTGTTGGCGATCGACTGATTATAAGTACCAAAAATAATTTAAAGAATTTTTCATTTAATTCGTATTCTACCAAAGGGGTATCCGACGATTATGATAATGAAAAAAATCAACAAACAAGCACTGTTTCACAGGATTATACGATTGACCAATTTATTGATATTTATAAAATTAATGATTTTGAAAAAGATCCGATTGTTCCACCGGGTATTAATAAAAGTGACTTTGAACAAACAGTTAAAAATCTAACGAGATATTGTAAATTAAACGATGAAAATTTTGTTTACGAATTATTGAATTTTCATTATAAGAATTATAGTATTTCAGCAATTCTAAATAATTTAGGTGTATCAAGAATGAACAATAGTGATTTTATCAGAGTTACTTATCAATCTGATGAACCGGGAATTTGTCAACAGACCCTGAAAATTATTACATCAGAATTTATTAATAATTATAAATTTCTTAGGATTAATCAAACAGATGCAGTTGTAAGTTATTTTCAGGAACAAGTTGATTCAGCAAACAATAAATTACAAAGAGCTGAAGACAGATTACTTAAATTCAATCAGAAAAATAATATTATAAACTATTACGAACAAAGTAAAGCTATTGCCGGGCAAAAAGAAGATCTTGATCTATTTTACCAAAATGAACAAATTCGGATAGCGTCATCTTTAGCTGCATTAAGAGAGATTGAAACAAAACTCGCATCAAGCGATAGTATTTATCTTTCCAGCGATGAAATTTCAAAAAAACGTAAGAAACTTACACAAATACAAGAAAAAATTCTGATTAATCAAATGACAGATGATTATGATCCTTACACTAATGATAGGTTAAAACAATTAAAACTTCAGGCTCAGAGCGTCAAAAATCAAATAAAGTTATATGTTGATAAGCTGTATTTATACAAACACTCACCTCAGGGAATACCGATAAAAACTGTATTAACCGAATGGTTTGATAATGCTATTGCTTATCAGGAAGCAAAAGCAAGTTTAAGTGTTTTAAAAAGAAGAAAGCAAGATTTTTTGAGAGTTTATCAAATAATGGCTCCTCTTGGTGCAATGTTAAAACGTATCGAAAGAGAAATAAAAGTTGCAGAACAATCTTATCTCGAACTTTTGCATAGCCTGAATATGGCTAAGATGAAACAGCAAAATCTGGAAATGTCCACAAATATTAAAGTTGTTGATGATCCATATTTTCCAATTTCTGCAAATAAATCAAAAGCAAAATTATTAATAATAGTTGCAGGAATGATAGGTTTTGTCATCGTTGCTTTTATCATTTTGATACTGGAATATTTTGATGCTACAATAAAATCTCCCGAAAGAGTCAAAAATCTTACAAAATTGAAACTTGCCAGTGCATTTCCTGTTTTTGAACCGGGACCTCAATCTTATGATTATAAATTTATTTCTAACAGATTAATAGAAATATTGGTTCAGAATATTAAATTAAATATTGCTCACCAATCAATATACTCTGTAGAAAAACCTTATCTGATACTGATATTTAGCACCAGAGATCAATCAGGTAAAACTACAATAGCTACAAAGTTGATAAATAAGCTACGTTCGCTTGGGGAAAACACTCTTTATTTAAATTATACTAAAGATGCCGAAACAAAAACAAATTCAGAAAATGATGATCTAATTAATTATAAGATCGATAATAAATTTGTTTCTATCTCACATATTAAAGACCTTCTGGAAACAAAATATTTAAGAAGAGAAAATTCAAAATATGATTACATCATTCTTGAAATTCCTTCCATTATTTTTAATTCCTATCCACTTGAATTAATGAATACAGTTGACCTTTCGTTGCTTGTAGTAAAAGCCAAAGATCAATGGAAAAAAGCTGATATTGCAGCTCTAAATACTATGCAGGAAGTTTCTAAGGATAAACCATTAATAATACTCAATCAAGCTGAAATATATGCACTTGAGGATATTATTAATAAAGTTTCTATTAAAAAGGAAAAAACATTTTTTAAAAGTTTTATGAAAGCTGTATATTATCCGTTTCGTTTAAAGATCAAAGTCAGAGTTGATTAATTCCAGACATTGTGAAAAATCTTATATCTAAACTGCTTAATAACAATAATTTTCTTTCCCTTTCGAGCAATATAGTTGTTGCTGTATTTGGGTTTCTTAGCTTTTTTATACTGATTAGAACTCTTGAACCTGATATTTTTGGAGAATGGGTGCTTTACATTACTGCCGGAAATTTTATTGAGATGTTACGCTTTGGAATTACCAGAACTGCGATAATTAGATTTTTATCAGGAGCTAAGGACGAAGAAAAAGAAAAATTAATTGGGTCAAATTGGGTAATAGGTTTAATAGCTACTTTAATAATTGTTGTGATCCTATGGGCTTTATATTATATCTTCTCCGATTCTATTGATTCTTCAGGTTATTCATTGTTTTTTGTATGGTATCCCCTATTGGCACTTTTAAATTTACCTTTCAATAATGCATTATCAATAATGTATGCTGAACTTAAATTTACAAGGATATTATTTATCAGATTAATTAATGTTGGAATTTTTGTTATTTTTCTAACAATAAACATTTTATTTATTCATTGGGGAATAATGGAAATAGTTTTTGCTCATTTATTTTTCAACTTTCTAACATCATTAATATGTATGATATATAAATGGGATGGCATTAAACACTTCTTTAAAGCAAACCGAAAAACCAATAAAATCATCCTTGATTTTGGAAAATACACAACAGGAACATTAATTGGCAGTAATCTTCTTAAAAGTACTGATACTTTTTTAATTGGCTTAAGTGCATTTATGGGAACTACAGGTGTTGCTCTTTACAGTGTACCACTTAAACTTACCGAAATAATCGAAATTCCTTTAAGAAGTTATGTAGCTACAGCTTTTCCACGAATGTCAAAAGCAAGTATTGAAAACAATATTAAAGAGGTAAAACGTATATATTATTCATATACCGGAGGAATGGTTTTCCTTCTGTTTCCCATAATAATTATCGGATTTATTTTTGCAGAAGATTTTGTAATGTTATTAGGAGGTAAAGAATATATTGAAACAGCTAATATTTTTAGGATTTTTTGCATTTACGGATTATTCATTCCTATTGATAAGTTTACCGGTATAACTCTGGATAGTATTAACAAACCACAAAAAAATTTCCTTAAAGTAGTTTATAGTGCTTTAGCAAATATTATTGGTGATACTCTTGTAATTTTCTTTGTCACAAAATTTCTTCTCACCTTTTCTATTCTCACCTTATTACCGGAATATTTTGGTACCGGTTTGGTTTTTTCTATCAGTTCTCATTATGTTTTATTAACAAGTTTGGAACTTGTATCTGTAGTAACAATAATTTTTACGTTAATAGGTGTTATTGTTGGAACTAATTATCTTAATAAAGAAATAAGAATAAATTTAAAATACATCTTTATTGAAGGCATAAATTTTTATAAATATGCACTTAAAGATGTAAAGAGATTTTTTGTAAAGTAATTTTTTATAATTTTATAAAAAATTACTAATCAGTTGGGAGATGTTCAAATCACTTAAAGAAAAAACAGGATCATATCAACTCAATAATCCATGGGTTATTACTTTATTAATAGCCGGTATGGTTGTTATTGGGTGGATCATTGCAAAGGGTGGTTTATTGGTAGCTATTGGAATTCTTTTCATTCCTCCTGCTTTAATATATTTAAACAGATTATTCGTTAAACCTCAAATTGGTTTATATACGCTTATTATTCTTGGTTTTATTGCAATTGGATTAAACAGATATATAGTTGGATTACCTTTGGGTATGAGTATTGATATTTTTCTTGTTCTAACCGTTATTGCTGTTTTTTTTAAATTCTTTTATGAAAAATTAGATCTTACTCTTGTAAAATCCGACCTTTCTGTGCTAATGCTTATTTGGTTTATTTATTCAATAATGCAATTTATTAATCCCGAAGTATTAAGCCATAAAGCATGGTTTTTTGCAATGCGTTCAATATCCTTATATCCGCTTTTTTTAGTTCCATTAACATTTTTGTTGTTTAAAAAAGTAAAATATTTATATATTCTTTTATATTTATGGGGAATATTTTCAATACTGGGAACTTTAAAAGGATTACAACAATTATATATAGGACCGGATTATGCTGAACAAAGATGGTTAGATCAGGTAGGTGCTATTACTCATATTTTGTTTGGTGAACTAAGAGTATTTTCATTTTATAGTGATGCAGGTCAATATGGTGCTGCACAAGGAGCAGCCGGTATTACAGGTATATTAGTTGCCTTAAACATTAAAGGTTTTTATAAAAAACTGTTTTTTTGGACAATGGCTTTAGCTGGTCTTTATGGAATGGTGATCTCCGGAACACGAGGTGCATTGATAGTTCCTTTAATTGGAGGCATGGTTTATCTTATCCACCGTAAAAATTTCAGAGTTATTATCATTGGTACTATTCTTATGGCATCTATTTATGGATTTTTTCGATATACTTATATTGGCAATAGTAATGCTCAAGTCAGAAGAATGAGAACAGCATTTACACCCGCAGATGATGAATCGTTGCAGGTTAGACTTGAAAATCGTCGTATATTGAAAATTTATTTAAAATCAAGACCTTTTGGTGGTGGGATTGGTAGTGCAGGGGGCTGGGGACAAAGATTTTCCCCACACGGGTTTCTTGCCAATATTCCAACTGATAGTTGGTATGTTCAAATTTGGGCTGAACAAGGAATTGTCGGATTAACATTACATCTTTTAATCTTAGCTTATATTTTTACAAAATCTTCATATTTGATAATGTATAAGATTCACGATCATGAGCTTCGTGGAATTTTAAGCGCCATTTGTGCCGCTTTTGCGGGAATAATGGGCGCTAGCTACGGAAATGGTATTTTAGGTCAGATTCCTACAAGTGTCATTACATACATGAGTTGGGCATTTTTGTTTATGTCTCCTTATCTCGATTATGAATTGCGTATGTTAAAGGAAAAATCTTAATTTATTATTTGAATAATTATTATAAATAATGCAAATAACTAATGAATTAATAAAAATTGCTATTTCTGCTTCAACTGAGGCAGGTAAAGCAATTTTAAAAATATACAGTACTGATTTTTCTTTCGAAAAAAAAAGTGATGATAGTCCGCTTACTATTGCTGACAAAAAATCACATAATATTATTAAGAATAATTTATTATCAACAAATTTACCCGTTTTAAGTGAAGAAGGCTTAGAAATTCCTTTTCAGAAAAGAAAAAACTGGAAACAGTTTTGGTTAATTGATCCTCTTGACGGAACTAAAGAATTTATTAAAAGAAACGATGAGTTTACTGTTAACATAGCTCTTATCGAAGATAATTTTCCGGTCGGCGGAGTTATCTTTGTTCCTGTCCTTGATTTATTGTATTTTGCTTTCGAGGGAATAGGTTCTTTTAAACTCGAAAATGCTGATAAAATTATTTCCCATGATATTAATATCAATGACTTGATAAAAAAATCAAAAAAATTACCTTTAAAAACAAAAAGAGAAACTTATACTGTTGTTGCAAGCAGATCACATTTGACAAATGAAACAAAAGAATTTATTGAGCAATTAAAAAATAAGCATAAAAAAATTGAATTGGTTTCAAGAGGTAGTTCCCTAAAATTATGTATGATAGCTGAAGGCTCGGCAGATATCTATCCAAGGTTTGCTCCTACAATGGAGTGGGATACAGCTGCAGGACAAGCAATAGTTGAAATTGCCGGTGGAAAAGTACTTAATAAAAATCAAAAAGATAGGATAAGATATAACAAAAAAGACCTTCTTAATCCTTGGTTTATTGTTAAATAAATTGATGAAAATAATATTTATTATGAACTCTAAAAAAACTGAAAAATACTTTCCGAAAACAATTTCAAAAAAACAATCCTCAGATACAGGAATGGCAGTTGTACTTATTTTATTGCTAATTGGTTTTTTTACAAATTCTGATATTTATTTTAAAATAGCAATTCCT
The DNA here is from genome assembly GCA_030630005.1 of Bacteroidales bacterium. Classification (GTDB taxonomy): domain Bacteria; phylum Bacteroidota; class Bacteroidia; order Bacteroidales; family JAIORY01; genus JAIORY01. The sequence continues at coordinate 16,917 of DAOVNY010000027.1, forward strand.
GTCTTGATAATTAATATGATCTTCCCATCGTTTTATTATTTGTTTGCATTCGTTTGGTTGGGATTTTCAACACTCCTCGGAACATTAGTATCAAAAATTATTTTATCAATTGTATATATTGTTTTGGTTGTCCCTACCGGTTTTTTCAGAAGATTACTTGGAAAAGACACATTACAATTGAAGGAATTCAAAAAAAACAGAAATTCTGTAATGAAAACCAGAAATTATAGTTTTTCATCAAGAGATATTGAAAAACCATTCTAATTAATAAAATTTACTATTATGGAATTCTTAAGAGATTTATGGGCATTTATGAAGGAGCGTAAAAAGTTTTGGTTATTACCCATTATTATTGTCTTATTGTTATTGGGCATATTAATTGTTTTTACCAGTGGTTCTGCAATAGCTCCATTTATTTATACTTTATTTTAATGAAAACATTTTTACTATGGCAACCATTATATTAGGTATTTCAGCATATTACCATGATAGTGCTGCAGCAATTATTGTTGATGGAAAAATTATAGCGGCTGCTCATGAAGAACGTTTTACCCGAATAAAACACGATTCATCTTTTCCTGTTAATGCCTGTAAATATGTTATTAGTGAAGCGGGTATAGATTTCGAAGATATAACAGTAGTTTCATTTTATGATAAGCCTTTAATAAAATTCGAGAGATTACTCGAAACTTATCATGCCTTTGCACCAAAAGGTTTAATTAGTTTTCTTTCGGCTGTCCCCGTATGTATAAAGGAAAAGTTATTCATGAAAAAAATGCTTAGGGATGAACTTGCAAAACTGGGAAATAAAAAAATTCCTATTTTGTTTCCCGAGCATCATTTGTCTCATGCTGCCAGTGCATTTTATCCCTCCCCTTTTGAAGATGCAGCTATTTTAACCATTGATGGAGTTGGTGAATGGGCTACAACTACTATCGGAACTGGAAAACGAAATGAGCTTAAAATGATAAGCGAATTACACTTTCCTCCTTCTCTTGGCTTACTTTATTCAGCTTTCAC
>DAOVNY010000003.1 GCA_030630005.1 Bacteroidales bacterium
GGTATGTACACTGTAGCTTTAGCAGGGACTGTTGAAGCCGGTTTTTCTTCTGCTTTAACTAAAACAGATGATGTTGAACCTCCACCACAATATTTTGAACAACTTTACATGATTGGTGAAGGAGTTAGTGATTGGGATACTGATTTACCTACTGTTGCTGTATATGGTAATCCACAGTTATTCTGGAAAATTGTTTGGATAACAGAAGAATTGGAATTTAAATTCCGTCCTGATGATACCTGGGGTGGTGATGAGTTTGGATATGAAACTGACTTAGGTGCTGGTGAATATACCATAGGTGAAACCAACTTAATAGTAGCTACAACCGGATACTATATGGTTGTTGTTGATTTAGAACTAAATAAAATTTCAGTTGTTGATCCAACTGTTTATCTTATTGGTGATTGTGTTGGAGGCTGGGATCAAGCCGTTGCGGAAAACTTATTTACAGTTGACAACCCAAACGAAGTTGTTACTATAACTAAAGATTTGCTTGCCGGTGATCTTAGAATGTATGCCGCACATCCTTATTTCTTTGATTGGTGGCACGTAGAATTTATGATTTTTGATAATCTTATTGAATTCCGTGCAGATGGTAATGATCAAGAAAGAATCACACTAACTGCCGGTACGTACACTATTGATCTTAACTTTAAGACAGGTGCCGGTTCTATTACTCAATAGAATTAATTCTTAACTAATAAAAAAAGCTCGCAAATTGCGAGCTTTTTTTATTAGTTAAGAATATTAAACCTATTTACAACTCCTTAATTTTTATATTCCTAAACCACACATCATCACCATGGTCCTGTAGTCCGATATAACCTTCTTCGGCAGTATTAATAAATTCTTCCCAGTCTTTAAATTTGCTGTTAGCACATAAGTCTTTCCAATCCTGTGTCCAGAGATGATATTCAACAACATTTTCGCCATTCATAGTGTGAACAACAGTTCCGTTATAAACAAGGATATTTATTTTATTCCACTCCCCTGCCGGATTTGCATTTTGAGGAACAGCAGGAATAAGATCGTATAAAGCACCTGCCTGACGATTTCCATCTTTTCCAAGCTTTGCATCAGGATGTTTTGCATTATCCAATATTTGCATTTCGGGAGATGACTTCCAAATAGGAACTCCTTCAATTTCCTGAGCGAGATAAAATATTCCGCTATTTCCACCTTCCGAAACTTTCCATTCGAGAGATAATTCAAAGTTTTTGTATTTTTTATCTATGATGATATCTCCACCACCACCGGCTTCGCCCCTGCCTGATGACAAACAGTGGATAGTTCCGTCTTCTATCACCCATCCTTTTTCAGGGAAATTTTCTTTATTGTATCCTCTGAAATTATTTGATGTTTTACCATCAAAAATCAAAACCCAAGCATCATCAATTTCTTGTTGAGTGAGTGTATTGGAAGTTTGTTCGGATATTGTTGCCGTTTCTTCTTTTTGATTGATTTGCTCATCTTTTTGTTCACTTTTTGGAACACATGAGAATAGTAGTGCAAACACGATTATTAAACTGCTAATATTTGTTAATCTTTTCATTTGTTTATATTTTTATTTGTTTGTTTTTGATGTTTTCTAAATCTGAAATCTAAATTCTTAAATCTAAAGGAGGGTTCTAAAAATAGTGAAGTTCGAGGCGCAAGAAATTTTAAAACCGGATTTTACCTTTGTAAATGAGGATTTTAAAATTTTGAAGCAACGAAGAAATTTGCATTTTTAGAACCCTCCTAAAATCACAACTTCCATCCTTCCCGATAAGTATGCCTAACATACTCTTCGGCAGCAGGTTTTGCATCAATTGTATCATATTTAGTATCGAAATGCGGATGTCCGTTGATTACAGTAAATTTGTCGGAAGAAACCACTCTGATCTGATCATCAGCATTAATATTTGTAACTCTCATATTTTCTCCATCCCAAAGTAATTTTCTTTTCAGGTCTTGCAAACGAATTGCGAGATTACCCATAACCACCATTTCAGTCAAAGGACCGGCATAATCAAAATTAGAACTTGGCAATAATCTATTATCAGGACTTTCTTTACAAGCTCTTACCCAATCCATTTCATGACCGCCTTTCCATGCATCTTTCACTCTACGAATTGTTTCCGGCGGACGTTTATAATCTTTATCAAGTTCTTCGGGAAGCAATACCGGATTTTGACCGTAACATCCACACATTAATTTTCCTTTTGATCCTACAAAAATAACTCCACCATTTCTGTCACCCAATATCTGTCCGTCTTTTAGTTCTTCCGGTCTTTCGGGTAATAATCCGCCATCGTACCATGTTAATTTCACAGCAGGTAATTTTATATTTTTAATAGAATTACGCTTCGGAAACTCATAAATAATTTTTGAGGCATGAGGAGCACTTTCAGTATTTACCTGTGTTGAGCTTCCCTGCACACTTATTGGTTTGCCAAGATTCAGGGCTTTAAAAGCCGGATCCATAATATGACAAGCCATATCGCCAAGAGCACCGGTTCCAAAGTCCCACCATGCACGCCAGTTCCAAGGTGTGTATGAAGGATGATAAGGACGGTATTTTGCAGGTCCTATAAATAAATCCCAGTCTAAAGTAGAAGGAACCGGAGGAGTTTCTGTTGGTTTTTCCAAACCCTGAGGCCATATCGGACGGTTTGTCCATGCATGGACTTCCTCGATCTCACCAATAGCACCATCCCAGATCAACTCACAAAGTTGTCGGATATCATCATTAGAGTTTCCCTGATTACCCATCTGAGTGGCTACCTTATATTTTCGGGCAGTTTCGGTTAAGACTCTTGCCTCATAAACCGAATGAGTTAAAGGTTTCTGAACAAATACATGTTTCCCTCTTCTCATTGCTTCAGCAGCAATAATAGCATGAGTATGATCAGGAGTAGCAACAACCACAGCATCAATTTGATCACCCATCTGATCAAACATTTTTCTATAATCCTTGAATTTTTTAGCATTAGGATATTTATTAAAAGTCCCGGATGCATAATCCCAGTCAACATCACATAAGGCTACAATATTCTGAGAATTCAAATTATTGATATTAGTACCACCAATGCCGCCAACTCCAACGCCGGCAATATTTAATTTATCGCCGGGTGCAAAAGATCCCAAGCCTCCGATAGAAGCAAAACTTGGAAGAATAGTTAATCCGGCAGCTGCAGTTGCAACATTACCGATAAATTTCCTCCTTGAAATTTCATTACTATTTTTCTTTTCCATATTTTTATTTTTATTATAAAATGACTGAAATGACTGAAATTTAAAAATATCAATTCTTGGGTTCACTTCGAAAAGTTAACAAAAAGAAAATGCCACTAAGACACCAAGACTCAAAGAAACACAAAAAAAATCAATTATAAATATTTCTTTCTCCATCACTCCATTACTCCATTTATTTCCCATATTTCCCTTATTTCCCTTACGACCAGAGGGAGTCCGTATGGATTCCCAATTTCAAATTTCCATTGCAAATTATTACTGATCAGTTACCAAATGCTTTTTCAATTATTTCTATTGTTCTTGCAGCTTCTTCCGGTTTAACCATCATTTCCTTTCCCTTTTCCAGAACATCATAAACATTATGATAAAAACCCTGATATCGCCCTGCTAAAGTTTTAATTTTCTTTTCAGAAATATTTCCGTCTTTTATTGTTTTCAATGAACCATAATATTTTTCAGAGTCCTTTCCCCAATCTTTCCCTCTTGGGATATTGCCGTTTTTCAAAGCTTCTTCCTGAGGATCAATACCGTATTTTACAAACTCACCATTATTCCCCTTCAAAATAAATCTTGGACCTATTTTATCAACCAACATACCAGCCGTTAAAATTACTTTTAATTTTTCATATCTCAAAACCAGTCTGAAATAATCATCCACCTTGCTTTCTTTTCGTTGAGACTGAATATCTGCCTCAATTTTTTCAGGAAATCCGAATAATGATAATGCCTGATCAATTAAATGAGAACCGAGATCGAATAATATTCCACTTCCGGGAAGGTTTTTATCTCTCCATGCATTGTCTTTAAATTTGGGGGCATATCTATCAAAATGAGCTTCGTACTCATACAATCCACCAAGAACATTGTTTTCTATTAATTTTTTGATTGTAAGAAAATCTCCATCCCAACGACGGTTTTGATAAACAAATAATTTCAGGTTTTTTTCTTTTGCCAGATCAATTAGTTGTTTTGCTTCCGCAGAAGTTGGGGTAAACGGCTTTTCGACAACAACGTGTTTTCCTGCCAGCAAGGAGTTTTTCACCATTTCAAAATGAAGAGTATTTGGAGTAGTGATCACTATCAAATCAATTTCTTTATCATTCAAAAGATCAGAAATATTTCTGACAACAGCTACATAAGGATATATTTTTTGTGAATTATTATGTTTTCGTTCAACTACTTTTATAAGTTCAAAATCAGGATTGGCATCAATAAAAGGAGCATGAAAAACCTTCCCCGACAAGCCAAAACCAACTAATCCTACTATAATTTTTCTTGACATTTTATAAAATCTTATGTTTTGCAACTAATATTAGTGCCTAAAGTTTGGAGTGCCTAAAATGCCTAAAGTTATTGGTTATTACTAATTAATGTAAAAATGTCAAACATTTTATATCCCTAAATCAAAACAAATTTATTTTCATAGAATAAACCCAGTCAAATTAGTTACTCAGTTTGTATTTCAAATAACTTTAGGCACTCCAAATTTTAGTTCACTTTAAGTACCAATTAAATCCAAAGCTTTATTCATTTAACATTTTACTCAAATTCCTATAACTAATTGAAACACTTTCTAATGGAGGTTTTCGACAAACATCCTGTTCAACAAAAAAGTATTTCATTCCTGATAGTTCTTTGTATTTGAATAACTCCTTAAAATCAATTATTCCATTTCCAACTTCCGTAAAAAATCTTTCTTCACTATCTTCCATATCTTTTACATGCCATAGTTCAAATCGTCCGGGATATTTTTTAAAATAGGTGATCGGATCAAAACCTGCTTTAATTATCCAGTAAAGATCGAGTTGCATTTTAACCAATTCTTCATCAGTTTCTTTTAAAAGAACATCGTAAGGAATTATGCCTTCAATATTTACAAATTCAAAATCATGATTATGATAAGCAAATTGAACACCGGACTTTTTACATAACTCACCAATTTTATTAAAATCTTCAGCAAGCTTTTTATAACTGTCTATACTTTTTCTTTTTTCGACAGGCAACCAGGGAAGTACCAGATACTTAATTTCTGATTCACAGGTGTCATCAATTACTTTTTGAGCATTATCAAACTCAAAACCTGCATGAAAACTTGGCAGAATCATACCGAGATCATTTACCATTCTTTTAAATTCTTTTGGTTTTAATCCGTAAAATTTACCATTTGAATAACCGGCAGCTTCAACAGAATTATAACCAATTTGAGCAAGTTTTTTAAGAGTTCCGTACAGATCATCTTTTATCAAATCTCTGACAGAATAAAGTTGTAATCCAATCAGTAATTTTTTTGATCCGGGAAATGAACACATTTCAAAAGGAAAGATAATACTTCCTGCTGTTATTGCAGCTATTGACTTAATAAAGGTTCTTCGAGTTTTCATAATTATTTGAGTTTCGAGTTTTGGGTTTTGGGTTTCGGGTTTCGCCAGACATTTAACTTCCATTACCATTACTCCATTACTCCATTACTCCATTACTCCATTACTCCATTACTCCATTACTCCAAATTTATACAATCCTTTTCTTCTCTTTATCCCAATACACTTTCCTGTTTTCGCGATAAGCAATTGTACCCATGTGTGATGTAATTGCGCCCTCAAAACCACGATCGATATTACAACTCGGCTGAGTTCCTTTTCTTATACAGTCAATCCATTCCTTAATGTGAAGGTGAGTTGTATCAACCATTTTACCTCCGCGTTGAGTGTATAACAAACCTCTTCCGGCAAAATATTTTTCGGTAGGAGAAGATATTGCATCCACTTTTTCTACTCCGGGAACATAAGTATAAAGCGGACTTGATGGGTCAAATATTCCTTTTTCAATCTTTTCTTTATAACGTGTAGAGTTACGATCGGCAGTTATTGTAAGGGTATTGCCAAGTTCCATCGAAGCATCATGCCCCATAATCACTCTGCCTCTTTTACGACTGCTTGCCAGACTGGCACTATAAACTAAAGACATATCCTTTTCGGGAAATTCAAAAACAGTTTGAAGTACATCAGGGACTGTCCGTCCATCCTTAAAGTGATAAATACCACCGGAAGAAATTGCGGAATCAGGAATTCCAATATCCATAATTTGATTTATCGCATCATACTCATGAGTAAGCAAATCACCTGATAATCCTGTGCTATAATCCCACCAGCAACGCCAGCGAAAGAACCTTTCGAGACTGAATTTATGATAAGGTGCATGTCCTATAAACTGATCCCAATCAATAGTCTGAGGATTAGCATCAGGGTGGATTTTATAAACCCATGCTCCGTTTGAAGTATTCCGGTTTGTAGTAACTTCAATTAAACTTATCTTGCCGAGAATATTTTTTTCAATTGCTTCACGGGCTTTAAAATAGCTCTCTGTTTGCCTCCCCTGATGACCAAGCTGAAAAACAATATTATTTCTTTTTACGGCTTCAACAACTTCATAAGTTTCCGTAGCTGTCCATGTCATTGGTTTTTCGCAATAAACATGTTTTCCTGCATTTGCAGCGTCAATTGTCATTCGTCCGTGCCAATGATCGGGAACAGAAATAATGACAGCATCAATATCATCAGCGGCAAGAAGTTCTTTGTAAGTCCGGTATCTTCTTGGTTCAGTTCCCATTTTCCCGACTGTTCCTTCCCTGTTAATATTTGAAGCTGCCTTTTGAGCATTTTCAGCATAAACATCAAAAATATCACAAACACCATTTATAACAACATTAAGGTTTTCCTGTTGTAAGAAATTTTTATATCTTTTGTCGTTTTTATCCTTTAAAGCTTTTTCTTTCAGATCGTCAATATATTGGGGATGAGCGAAACCGGCACCACGAGCAAGATGTGGTCCACGAATTCCAAATCCTATTAATCCTAATCTTATTTGCTTTCCTCCGGCTGTTAATTCAGTTATTTCCGGTGCTGCGTGACTAAGATCAAGTTCTTCATTAATGGTAGTCCTAAGTATATTATCAAATTTATTTTTCCGGTAAACACCGTAAGCCATTGCACCCAGCACAGGAACAGTTGCTAATCCTTTTAAAATATCTCTTCTGGAAAATCTACCGGAATTGGTCTGATTTTGGTTTTTACTATCCTTTTGTCTCTCGTTCATAATTATTTATTCTAAATCTTTAATTATTCCCCCAAAGGGGAAGGAGCTACTTTGTATAAAATATATAGTTATTATTTCTAATATTCAAAAGTTATTTTTTCACTGCCGACTGTTTACTTCCGACTTCCGACTTTTTTTTAAAAATCAATCTATCCATGCCAATAATCTTGCTTGTCGGAAAAACCAGTAACACAGCAAGAGTAACTAATTCAACAAATATTTTATTTACAATTAGATAATTCCCCTCTGTTGGGAGATTATAATCCAAACCGGGAAAAGGTGGATGAGACAGATAATACATTGTCAGTAAAACTATTCCTGCTATCTTAGCTATCCTGGCAAGGCAACCCAAAATAAGCCCCAGTCCAATTGCAATCAATCCATAGATATTCATAATATCAACAACATTAAGAACGCCTTGATCAGCAGCAATTGATTTATAAAAACCAGACATAAAACCCTGAGAATCCATCAGGTATCCAAAACTTGACCATGCCGGATCAATCAATTTCACTAATCCTTCATACAAAAAAAGCCAGCCGATAATAACTCTTAATATTACAAGCATACTTAGCTGGCTTTTTGAATAATTCTTATTTTTCATATTTATTTTTTAATCTGTGAATCTGTGGCTATTTTTTATATAATTTTTCGCAGTGGACTCAATCTTAAATCAAATCACAATTCTAAAATCAAAACATCTTTCCATCTCACCATAATTCCACCACCGCTATGGATTTGAAGAGCAACCACTCCGGTAGCTTCACCAATTTTTTCATCAATTAAATTAGTCATTTCTTCTCCATTCAACCATGTAACAACATTATCATCAATTACTCTAATTCTCATAATATTCCACTCACCCATTTTAAGAAATTTCTCTTTTTCCTCAGGAATTTCATTAAGCCAGCCTCTACCACACGATTCATAAATTCCACCTGTATTTTTCCCGGGAGGTGCCACTTCTACCTGCCAACCACTGATCTTTGTTCCGTCAAGGGATGAACGAAAAAAGATACCGCTGTTACCATTTGTTTCCTGTTTGAATTTTAATGTAAGCTCAAAATTCTTGAATTCTTTTTCTGTGGCAAGGTATCCGTATTTTTTATCAGGTCCGCTTTCGCAGATGAGTTCACCATTATTGACAAACCATTTTTCAGTCCCGTGAATTTTCCAGCCATCAAGATTTTTTCCATTAAATAATGAAACAGTATTTTCATCAAGCTCTCTGATCTTAATATTTCTGAACCAAACAAGACTTCCATGATCCTGCAAGGCAATATGTCCTTTTTTTGCCAGTCCATAGCCCTGATAATCCTTCCATTTACAGTTTTTAACCAGTTCTTTCCATTCATCAGTCCAGAGTGTATATTCAACAACTTTCTCGCCGTTAAGCCAGTGCTCAACATGATTACCGGCAACAATTATCTTTGTAGTATTAAATTCACCAACGGGTTTTATTTTCGTTTCTTTTGCAGGATGCATTGCATAATTAGCAGCAGTCATTTGCCAGTCTTTAAGTTTTTGAGGAAAACCAATATCATCTATCAACTGATATTCGGGACCCGTGGAATAAACTGTAGAATAATCTTCTTCAAGAACACGATAAAAAATACCACTATTACCGGCTTCGGAGATCGCCCACTCTATTTTGAGTTCGAAATTATCAAACTGCTCATCAGTAATGATATCACCGCCAAGGTCACCTCCTTTACCCAGTCCTGTAAGCAAACCGTTTTTCACATCCCATCCTGTAAGAGTATCAGATTGAAATCCACGCCATCCATTTGTTGTTTTACCGTCAAATAAAAGGTTCCATCCTTCCTGCTTTTCCTGCTCTGTAAGAATATTATTATTTTTTTGATCTTTTTTACAATCGGAGTTGTAATTACATGAAACAAAGACAGAAACAAATAGAAGTACAAAAATTGATTTCCTGATCATAATATAAAAATTAATGGCTCTGTAAATTTTTTATCAACAAATGTAAGTAGAAAACTTTAAACAAATAGTATAGTTATTTTTAAAGTATGGTATGGATTCTAAATTTACATTTTCCCATGACGCAAGATAGAAATAAGAAGCCAAAATCCTAAAAGCCCTGCAGCAATAAAACCTACAACTCCAATAACAGGAACATCATTCCATAAGGGCGGGATTTTTGAAAGCACTATTAATGAAGAGCCAACTATTATTGAAGCGAGAACAATAGCAAAAGAAATTCGGTTACTGATGCGTTCGTGTGTGCCAAGCATAGGGTCAAGTCCTTTATGCTCAATATCCATTTTTATTGTACCATTTTTTACTTTTTCGATAATTTCGCGAATTTCAAAAGGCAGTTCTTTCATCAGTTGCAGCAATTCTTCAGAAGAAATGAATAAGTCTTTTGCAATTTTGCGAATGTGCAAGCGTTCCCTGATCATCTTCTTTAAATAAGGCTCTATATGTACTGCCACATTAAAATCAGGATCAAGTATTTCTCCATTTCCCTGTAGAAGCAGCATTGACCTCCCCAGCAAATACAGATCGGAAGGCATTTTTAAGTTATTTTCAGGATAGAATTTCATTAAATCATTGACCAGGGCAGCCATGTCCATTTGTTCCAACGATTGATTAAAATACCTATCTATAAGTTCTGTGATCTGTAATTCCAGTTTCCGGGTTTTTACTTCGCCATCTGTTTCACACAATCTGAGTAAATTCCTGATAATTTTGTCGATATCGCGATGAATTGCTCCGGCAGCCATTGATGTGATTAGTTCTCTTGTAGTCCGGGTAAGTGTTCCCATCATTCCATAATCAAGAAAACAAATTACGTTTTCAGGCAATACTAAAATATTACCCGGGTGAGGATCAGCATGGAAAAATCCAAATTCAAATATTTGTTTTGATACCAGGTCAGCTCCCCTTCTTGCAATAATTTTACAATCGAGGTCATTTGCTTTGATACTTTTAATATCTGAAATTTTAATACCATCAATATATTCTATTGTCAGGATTTTTTTTGTACTAAAATTCCGGTAGCATTTGGGAACATATATGTTTGGGTCTTTCTGAAAATTATTACCAAATCGTTCCAGATTTGAAGCCTCAATAGCAAAATTCAACTCCTTGTGAATAGCTCTTTCAAATTCTTCAACAATTTTAACAATGTTCAAAGATCTCATTTCCTGAACATGCTTTTCCATCATCATAGCGAGATGAAACATTATTTCCAGATCAGTTTCAATAGTCCGATCAATTCCCGGACGCTGAACCTTAACTACAACTTCCTCTCCTTCGATAAGAATTGCTTTATGCACCTGGGCAATGGAAGCAGCGGCGAGAGGTGAATATGAAATACTTTCAAATACTTCCGAAATTGGTTTTCCCAACTCTTGTTCAACAAGGGAAATTGCTTTTTCTCCGGAAAAGGGAGGCACAGAATCCTGAAGTTTTTCTAATTCATGTATTAATTCAATAGGAATTAAATCTGCCCGTGTACTCATTACCTGACCAAACTTGATAAACGTTGGTCCGAGTTCTTCCAAAACAAGTCGCATACGTTCCCATCGCGAAAGAGTATGAATTGTAGAATCTGCCTTCCTGAAAACAATCTTTCTACCAAAATCAATAACGCTCTCTAACCTTGACCGGGAAATAATATCGGCAAACCCATATTTTGTAAGTACACCGATAATTTCCATATAGCGGTTGACATGACGATATGTTTTGCCAATCATTCCGATCTTACGAATCATTTTACTCCTTTGTTTTTTTACTTAGAGAACTTTGCAGCTTATCCAATTGTTTTTGGATTTTTTTCAGGTCTTCATGAGTTGCTACTCCTAACTTATCAACAACCTTTTTTACTTCACCATTAATCTTTCCCTCAATCTGTTGCTTAGTTTCTTCCGAATGTTTAAGAAGTTCATCTGCAAATTTACGACTTTCTTCCTTTGTTAATTTTGCCTCTTCGGCAGTTTTTTTTGCAAATTCTTCTACTTTTTCTTTAGTCATCAAACCAATTCCGATTCCTGTAAGAATCCCTTTTTTTAATAGATCAATCATTTTTTACCTCCTTTTAATTTAATAATATTAATTTCTTTTTATAGTTTTCTTTACAAATATAACAAATTTATTTATCATCATCTTTCACAAGTTCAGATGCTTTTGAAATACTGATTTATTATTTTTCAGTTTTCTGTAATAAATCACTATATTCGAGTTCATTAATATTTTTAGTTAATTCCGTTAGTTCTTCATCATAATTAACCATAGTCTGAAAATAATTTGCATCTTTTAAAGCTTCATCTGCTTGTTTGTTTTCAGGTTTTGAATTATCGGTAATTATATTTTCTCTGAAATTTTTATAATGGTCTCTTATTGAGCATGGCATTAGATGATTTTTGCGTATTTTTTCATAATCAAGCTGCCACTTACGCCCGTTTTTCATAAACCGAGATTGAACTGCATCGCCAAGATTTTTCCCCTGTTTAAATAAATCATAAACATTATCAACATAATAAGGCACAAAAACACAGGGCATAATATTGCCGTTCCAATCAATATAAATATACCCGTTATTCCTACCATAAGCTACGCAACCATTACTAATAATACCGCTATTCCAAAAATCGGCAACAGGATATTTTTTTTCAGATAATACTTTTTCCCAAACTTTGTAAAGTTCTACTCTTTTTTCAGGTGACACAACCAAGTCAAAGGTTTCTTTACCACGCCCGATAGGCATAAATTGAAATTGCCACATATACGAAACTCCCAATTTTTCAAAATAATAATCGTAGAATTCGTCAGTAAGTAAAATATCACAGTTTTTACTTGTTGCTGTTACAGAAATTCCAAACGGAACACCAGCTTTCCTTAGATTTTCCATGGCTTTAAGTATTTTATTGTAAACGCCTTTTCCCCTGCGCTCATCTGTTTCATCTTCATAACCTTCAACAGATATAGCAGGTGTAACATTTCCTAATTCCGAAAGCCTTTGAGCTATGGAAGGCGTTATTAAAGTCCCGTTAGTATAAACCAGAAAAAAAACATCACTATATTTTTCAAAAATATCCAACAATGTTTTGCCTTCACTTTTATACATAAACGGTTCACCTCCGCTAACCACAATGAATTTTCTCCCAAAAACATCGTGAACATCACCAATTATTCTGTCAACAACAGGATATGGTAATGTTGGGACCGTATGGTTGGTACTTCCCGCATAACAACCCGTACATTGTAAATTACATCTCTGCGTTGGTGAAATAACAACAAAACCGGGCGGATACTCACCATATTTTGATTTATATTCGGTTTGTAATTTTCCTATTTTATCCCCTGCCTTTGTTATTAATTTTTTTCCAACTAATGTATGAGTACTTCTTTTTAATCCATTCTTGGAATAATATCCTTTCCCTAAGTTCTTTTCAATAATGTTTAGCAGACTTGAATAAAACTGGTATCTTTTCAATCTTTCCTCGTAAGATCCACTATCAATATCTTTTGAGAATTTATTAAACATATAATTATCTAATTGTCTAACGGCAACAGTCCTAAGATGTTTGTTAAAAATAATACTTTCAACTGCTTTTTGAAAAATTACTTCCTTTGTTTTCATTTTTAAATTTTTATATGATTCATTTACAACAATTATACCATTTGACTTAATATCGTTTATTAGTCAGTTTTGTATAAAAAAATTACCTCTTCTCTATTCCCCTGACAAGAATTGAAACCAATTCGTTTAACCTGCTTCCCAGTTCATTATATTTATCTTCTATAAAGAAAGGTATTTCCAAGCCTTTTAAAGCTGTCAAAATTGCAGGAGCTGTTATTTCGACACTATTTATATCAAATTCGTTATTATTCACTCCGCCGGTTAAAATAGATTTTATAAGAATTGTTTCCTCATTATCATATCTTTGTCGAATATCCCCAATAAAATCAAGGTAATTCAAATAATTATTTTTTATTGCATCGTGAAAATTAATTAACTCATTTAATGTTTTCATTCTAACAGTAATGTAGTTTACCAATTTTTCTTTAGCATTATTTCCATTATCTATAGCTTCAATTAGTTCAGTTCTTAATGTTTGAAATTCCTTATCAACAACTTTTTGGAATAAGTCTTCTTTGCTTTCAAAATGATAGTAAACAGAGCCTTTGGCTTTATGAGCAGCGCGTGCAATTTCATCTACTGTGGTTTTGTGGAAACCGAATTTACTGAATATATTAGCTGCTACATTTAAAATTCTTTCTTTAGTTTCATCAATTTTCATTTCTATTCGATTTGACTAATTAGGTTTATTCGTACAAATATACTACAATTTTATTATAATTATGATAATTTTTAATTTTTTTTTACTTTAGTAATCAATACAAAAAAAAGCCCCTCGTTTAAAACGAGGAGCTTTAACACAAATTCACTTAAAATAAACAAAGATAATTTATATAATACCTTCATCCATCATTGCATTAGCAACTTTAAGGAATCCGGCAACATTTGCACCTTTAACATAATTTATATAACCATCATCTTCGGTACCGTATTTAACACAAGCTTCATGGATATTAATCATAATATCATGTAATCTTTTATCAACTTCTTTTGCAGGCCAATTCAGTTTCATTGAATTTTGTGACATCTCAAGTCCCGAAGTTGCAACACCACCGGCATTAACAGCTTTTCCGGGTCCAAATAAAATTTTATTTTCCTGAATAATTTCAACAGCTTCAGGAGTAGATGGCATATTTGCACCTTCGGCAACGCACATACATTTATTATTTACTAAATTTTGAGCGTCTTCTTTATTTAGTTCATTTTGAGTAGCACAAGGTAAAGCAACATCACATTTTACTTCCCATGGATGTTTTCCTTTATGGAATTCAGCTTCTGGGAATTCGATTGCATAAGGTGCAACGATATCCTGGTTTGAAGCTCTTAACTCAAGCATATACTCAATCTTTTCGCCGGAAATTCCTTCAGGATCATAAACATAACCATCGGGACCTGAAAGTGTAATAACTTTTCCGCCAAATTCAGTAACTTTCTTAGCAGCACCCCATGCAACATTACCAAAACCGGAGATAGCAACTTTTTTACCTTCAAAAGTTTCGCCTTTAGTTGCAAGCATTTCTTTTGCAAAATAAACAGTTCCAAATCCTGTAGCTTCAGGACGTATGAGACTTCCACCCCAGTTTATTCCTTTACCGGTAAGTACACCTGTATGCTCTCTTGCAAGTTTTTTATATGCACCATATAAGTATCCAATTTCTTTTCCACCAACTCCAATATCACCGGCAGGTACATCTGTATCAGGTCCGATAAGATGCCATAATTCTAACATAAATGCCTGACAGAAACGCATTATCTCTGTATCTGATTTTCCTTTAGGATCAAAGTCCGATCCTCCTTTTCCACCACCCATTGGTAATGTAGTAAGGCTATTTTTAAATATCTGCTCAAAACCCAAAAATTTAAGAATACTTAAATTTACACTTGGGTGAAAACGTAATCCACCTTTATAAGGTCCAATAGCATTATTAAACTGTATCCTGTATCCAAGATTAACATTAACTTTTCCGTTATCGTCAACCCATGATACCTTAAAAGTAAGAATTCTGTCAGGCTCAATAATTCTTTCAATTATTCCTGCTGATTCAAATTGAGGATTGTCTGCAACGACATCTTCAAGTGTTTCCAGTACTTCTCTAACAGCCTGTAGATATTCTTGTTCTCCGGGATGTTTTTTTTCGAGCTTACTTATTATTTTTTCAAGATCCATAACTCAAATATTTAAATATTGTTTAAAATGTTTATTAAAATTTTTATTTATTTCTACTGTTATAAAAATAACAATGTTAATTAATTCACAGCGCAAAATTACATTTTATAAAATGATATTTCCAAATAATTTTGGAATATTTTTATAAAGTTTTTTAACAAAATTTGCCGCAGATTCACAGATTACAAAATTAATCTTTTTGTGCTATGTTTATGGAATTCCTGTTCTGAATATTTCGTAAGTTGTAGGGGGCTATTTTCTATCATTTCCATTAGGCTACTTTTATTTCGTATAAATGTTTCTGAAAATCAATAAATAATGAGCTTATATTTGCAACATCGCCCAATATTTCTTTTGCGTCTTCCAACGATTGGTATTTATTTGTTAGTAAGATTGGTAATTTTTCCTGAGCAAGTTCTCCAACTCCTGTTTCAATATATTTGCTTAATACAAATTCAATAAATTCCTTTTGTTGATCATTTAGTAATGCAAAAATTGTTGCTTCTGCTCTTGTTACTCTTTCTTCTCTTGTTATCGGTTTTATGTCGCTGTTAAACACATATTCCAATACATCAAATAAGTCGCTTTTTTCTGCATTGATTAGTTTTTTCAAAGTGTTTAAATCTTCTTTTCCGAAACCTGCTTCGTCCAACTTCTCAAGCAAAATTTTACGTGTCATTGGGTTGCTCCATAAAGTCCGTAATTCTTCTTCGCTTTTAAAGAAGTTAGGAAGTTCACCAAACAAATTATTTAAAAACTCTTCTGCCGAAATTGGATTACCGTCTGCATTCCAAAACGAAGTAGCAATCATGTGTTGTATTTCTCTTTCTTTTCCGTCTTTCAGTTTTATCTTAATTCTTTTCTTTTTTTCTTTTGGTTCATAAATACCATCTTTCTCCAATGCTGTTGACGGCTCTTTAAATTCTTTTGGTTTATATTCTTTGGGTTCTTCTTCAACCGGCTCACCATCCCATTCCGGATCAGAAAATCGTTGATAAGCATCTACAAAATCGTAAATAGTAAAAAACTCTTTCCCATCAAAAAGACGTGTTCCTCTCCCCACTATTTGTTTAAACTCAATTATCTGATTTACCGGTCGCATCAAAACAATATTACGGATATTCCGGGCATCAACTCCTGTTGATAGTTTTTGTGAAGTTGTTAAAACTGTCGGAATTGTTTTTTCATTGTCTTGAAATTTTCTTAAAAATTGCTCTCCAATCTCTCCATCATTGGCGGTAACACGAACACAATAATCAGGGTCTTTGCTTTTCTTGTATTGATTTACCAATTCCCGAACAGCAGCTGCGTGGTCTTGTGTAGCACAGAAAATTATTGTTTTGTCATTCTCATTGGCTTCGTCCATATAAATCCGAACTCGTTTTGCCTCTCGTTCTTTTATTTCAATGATTCGGTTAAAATCAGGTTCTTCATACAGTTTTCCTTCTTCAATTTCGCCTTCAATAATATTATCATCACTTGTATAAATATAATCGTCAAGCGTGGTTTTAATTCGTTTAACTTTGAAAGGCGTTAAAAAACCATCATTAATACCTTCTTTAAGCGAATAGATATAAACCGGCTCGCCAAAATATTTATAAGTGTCAACATTGTCTCTTCGTTTTGGCGTAGCTGTTAAACCCAATTGAACAGCAGGCGAAAAGTACTCTAAAATCCCTCTCCAATTTCCTTCGTCATTTGCTCCGCCACGATGACACTCATCAATTATGATAAAATCAAAATAGTCTTCGGGATACTGCCCAAAACTTGGTACTGAATTCCCTTCAGCATCAGAACCACTCATGAAAGATTGAAAAATGGTAAAGAAAATGCTGCCGTTGGTTGGCACTCTACCTCTCATTCTTATTTCGCTGGGTTTAATTCTTACCATTGCATCATCAGGGAATTTTGAAAAAGCATTAAATGCCTGGTTTGCGAGAATATTTCGGTCTGCCAAAAACAAGATGCGAGGTCTTCGGTTCCCGTCTCTTTGTAAATTCCAACGAGTATAAAAAAGCTTCCATGCAATTTGAAAAGCAATAGCTGTTTTCCCTGTTCCTGTGGCAAGAGTTAATAAAATACGGTCTTTGTTTTGTGCAACGGCTTCCAAAGTATTTTTTACTGCAATTTCTTGATAATATCGCAATTGCCAAGTACCGCTTTTATCTTCATAAGGAACGGAAGCAAATTTATCTCGCCATTCGTTTTGGTCAGAATAAGTTTTATCCCAAAGTTCTTCAGGAGTAAGAAAATCTGAAACCAAACCCTCTGCACCTGTTTTCATACAAATTTGGTAAATCTCTTTTCCGTTGGTTGAGTAAGTAGTTTCTAAATTTAGTTTTTCGGCATATTGTTTTGCTTGTGCCACACCTTCGCCTACTTCCAACTCATCGCTTTTAGCTTCAACAACAGCGAGTTTAACACCTTTGTAAACCAAAATATAATCAGCAATAAGTGGTTTTTTCCTGCCACCGCCAACTTGTATTTTTCCGTCTGTAATCTTACAAACATTGCGTTCACGAAGGATTTTAGAACCTTCAACAACTCCCCAACCACAAGATTTTAATTTGGGGTCTATTAATTCTGCTCTTGTTTCCGCCTCATTCATAATTGTTAATTATTAATGGTTAGTTGTTAATGGTTAGTTGTTAATACTTGATTAAGTTTAATTTTGTTGTTTTAATAATACTTGTAATTAATTTTATCATTTCAATAGCATCAATATTAATACTTTCAAATTGTTCTATACTTAAATAATTAGTTTCTCTTAACAGTTCTAACCAATAAATACTTTCGTTTATTTCTTTTTGTGCAATTGCCATTTTATGAATAAAATCAGCCTTGCTCTCAGCGTGTTCTGCCTATCTAACCAAAGCACTTACACTTGTACCACTTCTTAACAACTGTTTTGAAAGAACATATTCTTTCTTTTCTGATTGAATAAATTGATATAGTTTCACAATGCGAATTGCAAATTTAAAACTCTTCTCTTTTACAATATTTTTCTTCATCTTAATATCTTCATTAACAATTTATAATTAACCATTAATAATTATTCTACTCATTGTCAATTTTCAATTTTCCATTATCAATTAAGTTGTTTTTATCAGAAACAACGCTTCTTCCTAACTCTTTTTCAGTATTTCTTCTTGCATTTCCTGCAACTTTGCCACCTCTTTTAGCTACACTTTTATTTTTATAAAAGGTATCGGGTTTCTCTTTTTTAGAAATCTCTGTGGTAACCCGCTCTCCTAACATTGTGAAAATAAGCTCCAAATCATCCATATTGTCACGTAAGTTAATTTTCGACTTTTCAGGGATGTTTTTAAACTCTTTATATTCACTTGGTGTCATACCAAAAGTTGCTTTGGAAATTTCGGCAGTTAAAATAGCATAATCTCTATGTTCTTTTATACCTCGCTCTTTCCATTCATCCGTTAAGTTTTGTCGAATGGCAATTCCTCGCAGTCGTTTATCAATCCAATCTTTTGGATAGCCCTTTTGCTCATAAATTTCTTTCATCCGTTCTTGAGCAAGTTCGGGGTTTTCTATCTCATCTAAGCGTTCTTTACCCACTTGTGCCAACCACTGTTTAAATGGTTCAGCTTTTTTTGATGGAATGGATTGAATTAAACGTAGAATATCTTTTGTATCAGCAATATCAGTCATTCTCATTTTACCATCGGCAGATAGCATTTTCAACCGGTTACAATTTGTAACCGTTTCGTTCCCCTCTTTTAAAAGTCTATGTTTTAAAACTTTCCAATAATTTCTTGCCCCCTGATAATCTTTCTGTTCTGTTAATATTTCTACAATATCAACAATTGAAAAATACCATTTTTCTTCTGTTTCGTCCCAGTGAGTTCTGATTTTTTGCTCTTGAAAAAGTTGTAATTTATTTGATTTATCCATATTAATTCCTTTTAAAATTATTCAGTTGTACCCAAATTGGGTACAACTGAATTTTGTAATCTATCTAGGGACAATTTGTCCCTATGTTAAATCTTATATTCTCCACTATACAAAATTTTAAATTCTTAATCAAAACCCAATCAAGAAACTTTTTTATGCCACTCCCCGTAAGCTTCTTTGCCTTGAAATACTACAAGTTTATTTTGTGGAGCTATATTTTTATTCTTCATTATTTGATTGTCTGTTAAAATATTGCATATTGTTGTTCAATAATTTCAGGATATTGTTGCCAAATCTTACCATCTAAAATTTTTCCATTTTGCTTTTTATTTCGTTTTACTTTATCAGCCCCCAAAGTACCCCATTGTTTAAAGAAAAAAGCAATATCTTTTTCTTCACATTGCTGTTTTATGTTTAAGACCCAACTTTTTTCCATTGACCTTGCCCTGTTGCCACTTTCTCCACCAACAATTACCCAATCAATGTTTTCAAAATTTATTCTTCCCAAATCTTCAAGTAATGGTTCTACCGAAAGAAATAAAACACTTGCTTTTAATTGTCTTAATTTGTCTATCCTTGGCAAACCTTCTTTTTTGTTATCAACTGTTACGCCAAGCCAAATATTTTTAGGTATTTCTCTTTGAGACAGATATTGAAACATTCTATCCGCCCTTTTTGTCAGAATTTGATAAGTGTGATGCGGTGTTTCTTTAATTACATCAAAAATTTTATTCAAATATTCTTCGGGCATATCTTTATGAAAGATATCACTCATTGAGTTAACAAAATAAACAGTTGGTTTTTTTCTTTTAAAAGGGTCATTTAGCCTACTTGGCACAGTATTAAATGTAAAACCATTTTCATAGCCTTCAACTCCCATCGCCTGTAATCGGATAGCCATTGTTTCAGCATAGCAATTTTTACAGCCTAAACTAATTTTTGTACAACCTGCCGAAGGGTTCCACGTTTGCTCTGTCCATTCTATTTTATGTGCCATAGTTATCAACTAATAAAATTTATCATTATCCCAATTATCAGGATTATTTTTAATGTATTCTGTAATTGTATTATATGAATTTTCATTTCGTATTATATGTTCCCAATAATTTCGTTGCCATATTTTTTTATCAAATGGTTTCCAATTTTTTGTTTTTACCCCGCGAATATATTCAACGGTGGTAATGGATTGAAATGCTCCAACCATTTGACCTAACGTTTTTTTATTTTGAATTTCCGTTGGGGTTTCCGTTGGGGTTTCCGTTGGGGCAATCCCTTGTGGTTGCCCTTTTTGATTTGGGTCGACCACGAGGGTCGCCCCTACGGTATTTTCGTTTTGGGTGGATGCGTTGTTATTCGGGGAAACGATTTCCAATATGGCGTGAAAATGGTTGGGCATTGTAATATATTTGTGTAATTGAACGTTTTTAAATCGTTCGGTTAATTTTAACCATTCGTTATTTATCATTATTCCGGCATCATTCAAAATCATTTTGCAGTTTTTAATATTACCAAATAAATGTTCCCTGTTTTGACAAACAATGGTAACAAAATACAATCCTGCCTGCGAATAATCATATCCTTTTAATCGGATTGACCTACGATGATGAATATTTGGATTATATTTTGTCATAAATTAAAATTCCCCATTAAACGCTTTTTGCAAAACCGACTTTTTTAATTCCCCCAAATCTACAATTTTTTTCTGATAAACAGCTTCCAATCTTTTGGTTTCGGCTGAAAGAGCATCAAGTTTTTTGACAATGGTTTGTTGTTCGGATAAGGATTTTGGAAATGGAATAATAATACTTTTTACTTCGCTATTTGTTACTGCTGGGTAACTTGCTCCTTTTTGAAGTTTCTCCATTTGTTGATTAAACCCAAAAGTTAAAAGGAAGTAATAAATGAAATTGTTATTCAAAAAATCTTTTGCCCTTAAAACATAATAACCCGTACTACAAACCTGATTATTATATTCTTCTGTAATTATTGTAACTCGACTATGTGTTGGGCGAACAGTTGCAAAAATTACATCATTTGTTTTTATAAGTTTTCTTGCTCTACTTGGTGCATCTTTACCTAACAATATAGATGTTTCTTCAATCTGTTTTGTTTCTTTATTAACGCTTGATACATCAAGATAAATAAATTCTTCGTTAGGATTTAATTTTGGGTTTACTGTTTCTGTTTTTTGAAGGACTTTCCCCAAAGTCTTCTCTTCCCAATCATCTCCTTTATTCTCAAACACCCCTTGCAAATAACTCTCAAAAAGTTCCTTAGAATTTTTAAGGTTTTGTTCGGCATTGGTTTTTGCCTTGGCTATGGCGGCAAAGGCTTTATCAAGAATGGCTACTATGCGTTTTTGTTCGGAGAGTGGTGGGAGTGGGATTTGGATTGCTTCAATTTGAGCCTTATTAATTGAATTAAAAACTGCACCTGTATTACAAACAATCTCATTTTCGTGTTTTAATAAATAATTAAATAGAAATTCTTTTTCAATTAATTTACTTGCTCTAATTGCTGCAAGTCCACGACCAATACAAATTCTTTGAGTTGAAAAATTTATTGGACCAACAGGAGCACGAACTGACATTAAAATATCGTTTGCTTTTGCTTCTTTAGTTATTTTGGTTGTCCACTTAGTTGGTTCTCCAATGTATTTTTTAGTAAATTCCTTCTTGCCCTGATAAAAAGGCAATCCATTTTCTTTTGTATTATAGTATTTTCCCTCTGGTGATTGACCTGCAATTACTTTACAAACCTCCCCCAACTTTTTCATTTCCCAACCCTTCTTTTTCAATTGAAAATTATTTTCATTGTCCACTATCAATTGTCCTTTATCCATTGTCAATTGATTTAATTTTATCCAAAACCTTAACAGAAGAGATATCCATTTTAGAAAAGGCAAACCATTTTTTACCAAGGTCTTTAAGTGAAGCCCCAAAGTGGTATATTTCTTTTTCATCAATAATAAGAAAGCGGTCGTGAGCATCTTTAAACTTTTTTACTTCTATGGTTTGGTATTGCTCGTTATGTTTCTTTATATCCAAGCTAAATTGTTTTGAGATAGTTTTAGTAAGAATAGTAAAACTTACGCCATTTTTTCGCTTTGCAAAATGAGTTAAAACTGTATCATCAACATAATTATCTATCAGAATTATAGATTTCTTTGCTGTCCGAAGCAAATCGGAAACAAAAGAGTAAGCATCAAATATTTGTCCTTTAAAGAAAACATCTTGCTTAGGCGGTAAACTCGCATTTATTTGTAAATCAATACCATCAACTCTTTCCATTATGGTATGAACATTATCTTCAATACGGTTCATTCTTTGATTTAAGGAGTAGCCTTTTAATAAATAATCTTTTAGAATTTTATTTGCCCATATACGAAATTGCGTACCTTGTTTCGATTTTACTCTATAACCAACAGAAATAATTACATCAAGATTGTAGTGTGCAATTTGTCGTTCAACTTGTCTTTCTCCTTCATTTTGAACTGTCGCAAAATTTGCGACAGTTGAACTTTTATTAAGTTCTCCCTCGTCAAACACATTATTTATATGCTTTCCAATAGTTTTTATATCTCTATCAAACAAAACCGAAATTTGCTGTCTGTTTAGCCAGACAGTTTCGTCTTCTACTTTCACTTCTAATCGTGTTAGAAGCTCCTCTGACTGATATAGTATGACTTCATTCTTCATATCAAGCTTTTTATATTTTCTAAAATAGTTGCACTTTCTTTATCCAGTTCAGTCATATTTTTCAAAATTTCGGCAGGTTGGCGTAGTGGTGCTTCTTCGAGCGTATTCGGGTTTTTAGCGGAAAGGTCCATTTCGGCTACGCTCAATGAACTTATATCTACAGTCCAAGAATTTTCGCTTTCCTTTTGCGTTTTCTGGAACTCAACAAACTCTGCTAAATCATTTTCGTTAAGCGGATTTGTTTTGCCGAGGTTTCTGTCTAAATTCAGTTGGTAAAACCACGTTTTTTGTGTGGGCTTTCCTTTTTCAAAAAACAAAACTACGGTTTTAACACCTGCACCTGTGAAAGTTCCGCCCGGCAAATCTAAAACGGTGTGCAAATTACAACTGTTCAATAATTCTTTACGCAAGGCAATGGAAGCATTGTCGGTATTGCTTAAAAAAGTATTTTTAATTACAACACCTGCTTTTCCACCAGCCTTCAATATTTTAATAAAATGCTGCAAAAACAGACTTGCAGTTTCTCCTGTTTTTATGGGAAAGTTTTGTTGCACTTCGGCACGTTCTTTTCCACCAAAAGGAGGATTAGCCAAAATTATATCGTAACGGTTTTTTTCTTGTATATCGGCAAGGTTTTCGGCAAGTGTGTTGGTATGCACAATATTAGGGGCTTCAACACCGTGCAAAATCATATTCATAATACCAATAATATAGGCAAGCGATTTTTTCTCTTTGCCGTAAAAGGTCTTCTTTTGTAAAGTATCTGTATCGGTAGTAGAAAGAGACACCCTGCTGTGCGTCTTTACATTTTTAAGATATTCAAAAGCTTCCACCAAGAAACCCGCAGAACCAACCGCACCATCATAAATTTTGTTGCCAATTTGGGGAGCAACCACTTTTACTATGGTTTTAATCAGAGGTCGTGGTGTGTAGTATTCGCCACCGTTTCGTCCTGCATTTCCCATATTTTTGATTTTCCCTTCGTACAAGTGGCTCATTTCGTGCTTTTCTTTATGAGTTCTAAAACGAAGCTCGTCAATTAAATTTACAACTTCTCGGAGATTATAACCGCTTTGAATTCTGTTTTTCAATTCGCTAAAAATCTCGCCAATTTTATATTCTATGGTATTAGCATTTTCAGCATTGGTTTTAAATTTTTTCAGATATTGGAAAAGTTCACCGTTTACAAAGTCCACAAGGTCATCGCCTGTTAATGCGTTGTGGTCAATTCTTGTGCTGAGTCTTGTCGAAGTATTTCCGTTTTCTAATTTTGGTGCAGCCCAAGTAGTCCATTGATATTTTTTGTCAATAATTTTTTCGTAGGTTTTTCCTGAAAGTTCGGCTGCAGTCTGTTTGTCTTTTTCTAAGTCGTCCAAGTATTTCAAAAACAATACCCAAGAGGTTTGTTCTACATAATCTAATTCACTTCCACATCCTGCGTCTTTGTGGAGTATGTCGTCTATATTTTTAAAAGTCTGTTCAAACATTTATTTTCATTCTTTAATTTAATTCAAGAAAGTAAAAATACCATTAATTCAATTATA
This sequence comes from Bacteroidales bacterium, assembly GCA_030630005.1. GTDB lineage: Bacteria > Bacteroidota > Bacteroidia > Bacteroidales > JAIORY01 > JAIORY01. The sequence goes on from DAOVNY010000003.1 coordinate 24,259, forward strand.
CTTCCAAGATGATGAATTATTCAAAATAACACTAATTTCCTAACATCTCGGAAGATATTAATTCACCCGAATCATATAAATATGTTTCTATTATTTTTCCATCCCAGTCCCAAGAGGTTTCTTTTCCGTGCCTGACAGAATTTTTATAATGTATTTCTCTTTTCAATTTACCGTTCGGATACCAGGCTTTCATTGTTCCTGAACCATTAATATAATCTCCTATTCCTAAAACACTTCCATTTTTATCATAATACATCCATCTTCCATCAATGTTTCCATGAAAATATTCTCCTTCTATTTGTATTTGTCCATCAGAATACCATTGTTTTACAGTTCCATGAAGCGTATCATTAATATAATTTTCTTCCGAAACTTTCCTGCCGGTTACATTCCATGTTATTGAAATTCCGTTAAGCAAATTATTTTTATAGTTTTCTTCTGATTGTTTTATCCCGTTATCAAACCATCTTATCGAGGGACCATTCAAAAGATCATCAGTATAATTAGATTGCATCTTCAGTTTTCCATCTTTATACCACCATTTTGCAGTTCCATTTATTTTTTTTCTCTGATAATTAATTTCAGATTTTTTATTTCCATTTTCCCAATATGTTACCTCCGTATTATTGCAGGAAACTAAAAAAAATGTAATGATAAAAATAAGTGGTAAAATTTTTTGATTTGTTTTTATATTGATTCTCATTATTTATTAGGTTCTACTCCTTAAACACAACATTATCAACTTTGTGAACTTCATAATTCTTATACCTTTTAATATTCCAGTAAATATTCTCGAAACCATTCATATTTATTTGTTTATCAAAATAATAATTTGTTTGAAGAAGTGGAGGATGATAATAAGGAAGGCATTCCTCAAAATCTTTTCCAAATTTCATAAGTGCATTGAAAAAATACCATCCAATATCAAAACCAGTATATGCCAGATTATTTGGTTCGGTTTTATATTTACTTCTGAAACTGTCAATAAATCTTTGCACACCCTCATTATTATAATCAATAAAAGCAGAAGAAAATGTATGAAAATCAAGATTTACTAACATTTCCGTATCCAAATCTCTAATTTTATCCCATTGAGGCAAGCCAATCAATTGGATATCAAAAGTGTCGCGAAGAATATTTAATCTTGAAAGAATATCAGTTACAAATGATTTATCATCTGAAAAAATGATAATAATATTTTTTCGTTTAACAGATGCATTTTCAATTATTCCATAAATACTGTCACGGGAATATATTATTTCGGTAATTGAATTATTAAAAGTGATAGTATCGGGTAATAATCCCAGTGTGTCGTTATAATACAAAGTACCTTCAAATGCTATACTGTCCATTATTTCGCCTTCGGCAAGACTTGTATCCCTGACAGAACATTCGGCAAGAAGATTATTCAGATAAAAGGTTGAAACTTTAATACTGTCAACAATAATTTTATTCAGGGTATCAGAAAACTCTTCAAACACCTTAGATTCTTTATAATGATTATGTCTCAACAAAAATATCTTCGAATCAGTGTAAGTCTCCGAAATATATGCTTTCATTTGTTCTGTTTGTTCCTGTATTGAGGGCTGAACCTTAAAAACATAAGGATTATTAAAAATTATCTCCTGTCGTTGAGCTAAAGGATTTACAATTCTGATTTTAAAAAGACGCGCAAAATTGGCAGCAAGTGTAAAACTTTCGCTATACAAAGGTCCAATTATTAAATCCATATTAATGAGCAAAGGATCCTGCAAAACCTTAATGGTTTTTGTAATATTCTGATCAACATCATAAATATGGAGATTTAGTTTTAAGCCCATTTTTTCAAGCGAATCTACTGCAAGCATCACCCCTTCATACATCTGGACAAAATGAAACGAAGGGCTTTTATCAAATTTTTTCAGATCATCAAAATCTTCAATATTCAAACTATCAATTTCTTCGAGATACAAAGGCAGCATTAAAGCTACATTATATGTTTTTTCGGAGTTTTGTGAGTTTGCAAAACAGTTTAAACTATCATAATTTGTGATTTCCCTTTTAACAATAATTTTCCGAAGCAGGCTTGTATCGGGTATATAATCAGGTTCGGGATCGGGCTTAACCGGAATTCGCACATAATCACCTTCTCTGACAACTCTATAAACTCCCGGATTCATATCTTCTATTTCTTCAACTGCAAGTTCATATTTACGGGCTAAACGGCGTAAACTTATCCTATTACGTTCTACTTTGTGGAAGATGTAGTTTTTACTATTTTTTTTTTGAGGGATTTTTATTTTTTGTCCTTGAGAAATTCCGTGATCTAATCCGGGATTAAGGCTTTTCAATTCTTCAATACTCACTTTGTATTTAAGTGCTATTCCATAAAGGGTTTCGTATCTACTAACTGTGTGAATCGTATAATTTTTTTTCTTATCTTGATCAACTTTCACATTTTCTATTTCAGCAACTTTCAAAATAGAAGCACCTTCGGGTATTTTAATAATCTGACCTATACTAATATCCGTACCTAAAGAAGGATTAGCTTTCCTTAATTCATTAATTGGGACAGCATATTTTCTGGAAATCCTGTATAGATTTTCTTTTGCCTTAACAACATGATTAAAATACTTTTGATCTTTTTGTTTTGGCAGATATGTTGTTTTTGCAGGTTTTTGAATATCAGTTGTTACTTTTGGTTTAGTTTTTTGTGGCTTAAAAACATCAATCGAAGTTTTTGGTTCTGTAATTACTTCATCATTCTGCATACTAACCGGAATCTTAATATATTCTCCTTCCCGCAAAGGCACACGAACATCCTGATTAGCATATTCTATATCTCCGATCGGAACCATATAAATTTTTGAAATCTCCTGAAAAGTTTCACCTTTTGTGGCAACATGAAAAAAGTAATCAAAATTTTTCATGGTAATTGATCTGGATATTTTTGCTTCGCGACTGGTAACAGGTATCTTTAATATTTGTCCAAGCCCGATACTTTCTTTTGAACCCGGGTTTTCAAAAATTATATCTTCAACAGGGACAGAATAAACCTTTGAAATTGAATATAAAGTATGACCTTTTTGAACTTCGTGCATATAATAAGACTTCCCGTTGATAAATTTAACAAGATCGGATTTCATAATTGGATTTTGACCCTGCACCTGTGAAAGCAAAACGGTGTTAAAACAAATTAACATTGACAAAATACCTAAGAATCTTTTAACTAACGAAGTATGCATATTTATTTCTGTGAGAAATTCAAAAAAACAAAACCAAAAATAATAAAATTTCTGTTATGTAAACGAAAATATTTAATAAAAATTACTTGATAAATTATTAATTGGGGAATCCATGTAAACGTATTGTGGTCGTATGAGTATTGGAGTGGTGGAGTGGTGGAGTGGTGAGTCCACTCCGAAAAGTGCTTTGGGCTAAAGCCCCTTATGTTTGTTTAGATGTTTATATCCACGTCCTAAAGAACGTGGCAATTCAAAAGTTATTGCAATTCAATGAATTACCCTGCCATTTATGGCAGGGGTAAAAAAAATTATACAGAAGAAAATGGACTTTAGTCCATAATAAATTGCTTTTCGGAGTGACTTCATTATTCCAACCATCCTCCAACAATTACCAACAATTACAACTAATTACAATAAATTACAACAAACCACCTATTCCCACTCAATAGTTGCAGGAGGTTTTGAGCTGATATCATAAACAACCCTGTTTACTCCTTTCACCTTATTTATTATGTCGCTCGAAATTTTCGCCAGAAATTCATAAGGCAATTGCGACCAGTCGGCAGTCATACCATCGGTTGAGCCAACAGCCCTCAAGGCAACAACATTTTCATAAGTTCTTTCATCGCCCATCACACCTACAGATTGAACGGGTAAAAGTATTGCACCTGCCTGCCAAATTTTATGATAAAGACCGTTTTCTTTCAATCCTTCAACATAAATATGATCAACATCCTGCAAAATTCTAACTTTTTCATTTGTTATTTCTCCGAGTATTCTGATACCAAGTCCCGGTCCCGGAAACGGATGTCTGTTTAAAATATCAGGAGACATTCCAAGTGCATTTCCAATTTTTCGAACTTCATCTTTAAAAAGAGAATTTAAAGGTTCAACGATTTTAAGTTTCATAAAATCGGGCAAACCGCCAACATTATGATGAGATTTTATGGTAGCTGAAGGACCGTTAACCGAAACAGATTCGATAACATCAGGGTAAATTGTACCCTGTGCCAACCATTTTACATCTTGAATTTTATGAGCTTCGTCATCAAAAACTTTGATAAAAGCATTTCCAATTATCTTACGTTTTTTCTCGGGGTCGCTAACTCCTTTCAAGCGATTAATAAAAAGATCTTTTGCATCAACACCTTTAATATTCAGTCCCATGTGTTGATATTGATCGAGAACTGATTCAAATTCATATTTCCGCAAAAGTCCGTTATCAACAAAAATACAATGCAGATTTTTACCAATTGCTTTGTGTAAAAGAACTGCCGCCACAGAAGAATCAACTCCACCCGAAATTCCGAGTACAACTTTATCATTTCCAAGCTTTTGTTTTAAACCGGAAATTGTAGTTTCAATAAAAGATGAGGGAGTCCATGAACCACCACATCCGCAAATATCTGAAACAAAATTTCTTAACAATATCTTACCTTCTGTCGTATGATAAACTTCAGGATGAAACTGAATACCATAAGTCTTCTCATTTTTGATATGATAAACAGCAAACTGTACATCTGAAGTCCCTGCAATAACTTCATAGTCATCGGGTGCATTTAAAATTGTATCGCCATGCGACATCCATACCTGCGTGCCTTCACTTAATCCTTTAGTCAATTCGTTTTCCGAATTTATATTTGAAAGATTTGCCCTGCCATATTCACGAATTTCCGATGGAAGCACTTCTCCCCCGCATTGTTGCACTATGTATTGTGCACCATAACACACTCCAAGTACGGGATACTTTTTTCTTATTTTTGAAAGATTAATTTGAGGTGCATTTTTATCACTCACCGAAAACGGACTACCTGATAAAATAACACCTTTTATATTTTTTGTCATTTCCGGTATTTTATTATACGGATGTATTTCGCAATAAACATTTAATTCCCTCACTCTGCGTGCAATAAGTTGAGTATATTGAGAACCAAAATCTAAAATTAAAATTATTTCTTCCATTTTGCAAAGATATTGATTTTTGTTAATTTTACATCGAGAAAAACACAAACATCATGGCAACAAAAAAAAGCAAAAATAATATCTACAAATCTCTCTTTTTTCTAACATTAATAATTCTAATATCTTTTGTTATTACAGTTTACATAAAGTGTCCTGAAGCTTTTAATTTTTCTAAAGAAAATGATTCAAAAACTATCTCATCCGAATTAACAAAAAATACATGGGTAAGCAATATTGACGGAGCAATGTTAAATTTTAATACGGATAATACTTTTGGAATAGATATTCCTTCTGTTGAATCATCTGCAAAAATAACAGGAAAATACATAATTGAAGAGGATAATATTTCTTTCACTTTTGATCCGGAATCAGATGTTTGTAATAAAGAACAGGGAAAATACACTTATAAAATAACTGCTGAAAAACTCGAATTTAAAGTCGTTTCTGATAATTGCAAATCGCGGAAATACCAATGGACAGCGGGTTGGTTTAAGTTGTAACTAATAAATCACATTCGCTTTAAAAGAACTTTCATTCCCGCAATTATCCGTAACTTTTAATTCAAAAACATTTTTGCCTTTTTTCATGTGTTTATCAATAAAGTACGTCAGCTTATCATTTTTAGCATCGTACTCCATCAAAACCCATTTTCCATTCAAAGTTCCACGATAAGTATCTATGCCGGATAATTTATCGGTAATCTCAATTACAATGGTTTTATATCTGCGTATTTTTTTATTATTATGAATATTTAATGCTTTGATCTTAGGAGGTTCTGTATCCAACATCACAGCAAATTTCCCAAAACTTCTTAAACGTGTTTCAATAAATCCATCTTTATAAATACCACCAAAAGACGCAGGATCTTCGTCATCTTCAAGCAGAACAATAATCGCTTTATCACGATATTTTTCAGGAAGATTATCAGGTTTTAAACTAAGTTTATATTTTTTATGAACAGGAGTATTTTCATTATGAATATGAAAAATACGGGAAATACAATTATCTTCAGCTTCAGTAGTTTTATATTGAAAATTGAACGAGCTGTAAAAAGAATTCTTCGGGAAAACCGCAATAATATTTTCATTCTCAAACTTATTCTCTACATCAAATTTAAATTCATTTAAAGAGTCGGTTTTTGTATTTACAGTTTCAATAATTTTACAAGGCGGACAACTTTTTACCGTAAAATTTAATTTGGAAGAATTATTATAAACATCCTTTACAACATAGGTAATTTTATGATAAGATGAATCTGTAAAACTAACCACACCGTAATTCAGGACACTGTCATAAATACTGAGTTTATTATTGGGTTCAACAAAACTTTTTTGTATTCGGCGCTTATTTTTTTTAAATTCTCCATAATCAATCAAACTGTTAATATATCTTGATTCGTTGAATGAAAATCCATCAATACTATGCGAATAATACAAAATCGAATCAACATAAAGTTCAATAGAATAAATCCCGTTTCTGTTTGCTGCATCGTTGTGTAAATCATAGGTTTCAATACCAAAAGTAATATTACCACTCAATTTGATTGTGTCATTTCCTTGCAGTCGATGTTTTGAACCCCATCCAGCTATTTTATATTCAAACGGCTTATTAGAATTATTTACCAAAGAATTACTTTTCATTGGATAAACCATTATTGTTTTGATTTTCGGACGGTAATAATCATCTATTCGAATTCCGAAAAGTAAGGGATTTACAGGACGTTCAGACTTTTCTTCTCTGAGTTCAAAATGCAGATGAGGACCTTCCGAGCCTCCCGAATTTCCTGAAAAAGCAATTACATCACCTTTCTTTATTTTTATTTTATCCTTGTCGGGAAAAATATTTACCACATATTCTTCACGTTCGTATTGCTTTTCCAGAACAAGTTTCTGTATCTTTTTATTAAATTTGCTAAGGTGCGCATAAACCGAAACATATCCGTTTGGATGAGTAATATAAAGTGCTTTTCCAAAACCATCTGACGCAACTTTGATCCTTGAAACATAACCATCGGCAACAGCGTAAATATTTTCACCTGTCGAACCGTTTGTTTTAATATCAATTCCCGAATGAAAATGATCTGTGCGAAGTTCACCGAAAGTCCCGGAAAGTTTTATTGTAAAATTAATTGGTGATCTGAAATAGTTCTTCGGATACTCTTTTTGAGAGTATGCTGTGATTGCAAACGCAAAAAGTAATATTAAAGTGGTTAAATTGGTTTTGTTTCTGATCATATAAATTTGTTTCTGGTTGCTTGTTTCTGGCTGATTGATAATTTAGGTTAAATCAGTTTTTGCATAAATCCTCCAGATTTTAAAAATCTGGAGGATTTCGATAAAAAATTACTTTTTTACAAAAGTAATTTTTATTAATTTTACATTTGATCTTTTTGAAATAAAATTATTAAACTGATGCCTAAAAAACTTTTTCCGATTATTTTATTAACACTTGGACTGATATTATTTTCGGGCTGTTACAAAAGGGCTGAATTAGCTTCGATATATAAAGTTGATGTAAACTTTGAAATAACAGTTTTAGATAACCTTAGTAATCCGGTTATAGGTGAATTTGTTTATTATCGTATGTTAAAATATACAGGCTACAGTAATACTGCTTCAGATATTAATGAAGATAAGGATCTTACCGATAATGAAGGTAAGATATATCTCACATACACATGTATCTTAAATCCGACAGAAATTGTTCGTTTATATTGCATGCTTAACGGATTCGATGATCCAAATATAGGACTCGAAACAATATTTTACGACGATGTGGAAGCAGCAAGTTTCGATGGAGAATATGCGTTAATTGATAGAAAAATTACTTTATATAAGGATTAGTATAAAATACAGAAATAGCAGCGAATGCGCAAATAACTGTAAAACAAATCCTCCAGATTTTTAAAATCTGGAGGATTTCGACAATTCAATTACAATTAATTTTTTCTCTATACCCTTATATCTTTACCCTTTATAGAACGGCAACTTAACAACTTTAGCTTTAAGAAGTTTTTTTCTTACTCTGATATAGATTTCAGTATCAAATTTAGTATATCCTTTGTTGATGTATCCCATTCCGATACCTATTTTAAGCATTGGAGACATTGTTCCTGAAGTTACCTCTCCTATTGTATTTCCTTCTTCATCACAAATTTCGTAATGTTGTCTTGGAATTCCTTTGTCAATCATTTCGAAAGCTCTCAGCCGGCGACTTACTCCTTCTTCTTTTTGTTTGGCAAAAATTTCACGATCAATAAAATCATTTCCATCGGTAAATTTTGTTATCCAACCCAAACCTGCTTCAATCGGTGAAGTAGTATCGTTAATATCGTTTCCGTAAAGACAAAAACCGGATTCAAGTCTGAGTGTATCACGTGCAGCAAGTCCGATTGGTTTTATTCCATATTCTTTTCCGGCTTCAAGTACTGCATTATATATTTTTTCGGCATCTTTATTTTCCATATAAATCTCACATCCACCTGAACCTGTATATCCTGTAGTTGACAATAAAATATTTTCAACTCCCGCAAAAGTGAGTTTTTTGAAAGTATAATAAGTCATGTCCGTGATATTTTCTCCGGTAAGACTTTGCATTGCCTGTAGTGCCATTGGTCCCTGAACAGCTATCTGAGCATAATCATCAGACGCATTTGTAAGTTCCGCACCATTTACATTTTGCTTGTTGCACCAATCCCAGTCTTTGTCGATATTTGCAGCATTTACAACAAGTAAATATAATTCTTCACTAAATCTGTAAACCAAAAGATCATCAACTATTCCACCTTTTCCATTGGGGAAACAAGTATATTGGACTTTTCCGTTAACAAGACTGGCAACATCATTTGTAGTAACTCTTTGCACAAATTCAAAAGCCTTAGTACCTCTTACCCAAAATTCGCCCATGTGCGAAACATCAAAAACTCCTACTCCTTTTCGTACTGTCTCGTGTTCGATATTAATTCCTTCGAACTGAACCGGCATATTATAACCTGCAAACGAAACTATTTTAGCTCCCATTTTTTCATGAATACTTGTTAAAGCTGTATTTTTCATTATTTTATTTTTTTTATTGAAGATGATTTTTCAGAGCACAAAAGTATAAAATACTTCGATATTTTAAAAAATATTTAGTTTTAAGTTTTGGGTTTCCCATCCATACGGACTTCCTTTGGTCGTACGGGCTAACTTCGTGTCGCAGGTTTCGGGTTTTGGGTTTCGGGTTTTGGGTTCAACTCAAAATTTCAAACTCGAAACTCAAAACCAAACCATCTCCACCCATAATTTTATGTACTTTTGAAAAAATTTCAGATAAAAATGCAAAAAACAAAATATCTAATCATTTTTCTAATTTTCTTTTCTCTGACCGCCCATTCAGCATATATTTTAATACCTATGGACGAAACTCAGAAAAACCACCTGAAAGCTTATGGAATTGCTTACTGGGTTTTACAACATGATTTTGAAGTCAGTTGGTTATTAAATTATAAGGGTGGCAGTTATATGTTTAAATATAATAAACTTTTTGAAGATGAGTGTTTAATTCGTGATGTGAGTTTTAAGGTGATTGCTGATGTACAGTCAACGGCAATTCTGCAAGATATAGCCCAACCCGAAATAAATATGGATGCAATAAAATTACATAAAGCACCCAAAATCGTTATTTATTCTCCTAAGAACAAACAACCATGGGACGATGCGGTTACTCTTGCTCTTACTTATGCCGAAATTCCTTACGATGTTATTTATGATGTTGAAATTTTGAATGGCGTTTTACCCTTGTACGACTGGCTTCATCTACACCATGAGGATTTTACCGGACAATACGGTAAATTTTGGGCAAGATATCATAATTATGCATGGTATCAGGAAGATGTGAGAATTTCGGAGGAGACAGCCAAAGAAATGGGTTACAGCAAAGTTTCATTACTAAAACTCGACGTTGCAAAAGAGATCAGGAATTTTGTGATGGGTGGAGGATATCTTTTCGCAATGTGTTCAGCACCCGACAGCTACGATGTGGCACTTGCTGCCGAAGGAGTTGATATTTGTAATGTAATGTTTGATGGTGATCCGCCTGATCCAAATGCACAGGATAAACTTGATTATAGTAAATGTTTTGCTTTCGAGAA
>DAOVNY010000225.1 GCA_030630005.1 Bacteroidales bacterium
CTAACTTTTCAAAGGTTTTAGCATGTTTATCAACACGCCTGTCGGTAACAAGGTCATTTATAACAGAAATAATTACTTTCTTCAAAATACAGTATTTACAATATCAATGTTAAATATTAAACTTCATTTAGATAAATTTATTTTACTTTTGAAGTTTAAATTCATGAACATCCAAAAAAACATATCACTTAAAAAATACAATACCTTTAGAATTGATGTAAGGGCAAAGGAATTTGTGGAGATCAATTCCTATAAAGAAATTCAATCGCTTATCTCATCCGGGATTTTGAATAACAAAAAGTTTTTTATTCTTGGCGGAGGAAGTAATATTCTCTTCACAAAAGACTTTGATGGAATTGTTGTTAATATCAATACAAAAGGGAAAAAGCTCATTAAAGAAGATTCGGAACATATTTATTTATCGGTATCAGCAGGTGAAGATTGGCAGGATTTTGTTGAATACTGTCTGAAAAATAATTACGCAGGTGTCGAAAATCTTTCGCTTATTCCCGGCACTGTTGGTGCAGCACCGGTACAAAACATCGGAGCTTACGGTGTTGAGCTTCAGGATGTCTTTTATGAACTTCAAGCCATTGAAATTAAAAGTGGTAAAAAAGTAAAGTTCAGTAAAGATGATTGCGAATTCAGCTATAGAAACAGCATTTTTAAAAATAAATTTAAAAATAAATACATCATACTTTCAGTAATTTTTAAACTTAATAAACATCCAAAAATAAAAACTGAATACGGAAATATTAAACAAGAACTTAAAAAATCAGGAATTAAAAACCCTGGAATTAAAGAAATAAGCGAAGCAATCTGCAACATCCGAAGAAATAAATTACCCGATATTGAAAAAATCGGCTGTGCCGGAAGTTTCTTTAAAAATCCTATTGTTGATGAAAAAATATTCTTAGAATTAAAAAATAAATTTCCTGAAATTGCAGCATATAAATTACCCGATTCAAAATACAAACTTGCTGCCGGCTGGCTAATTGAAGAATGTGGATTTAAAGGAAAAACAATAGGGAAAGCGGGCATTTATAAAGATCAGGCTCTGGTTATTGTTAATCGTGGAGATGCAAGCGCAAGTGATATTATTAATGTTATGAAAAAAGTACAACAAGCAGTTTATGAAAAATTTCGTGTGAGGCTGCTACCGGAGGTGAATGTTGTTTGATGCCGGTTGTTGGATTGGCTTAATCGCTTGCTAAATGGCTGAAAAAAAATAGAAAAATCGTCAGCGAATAGAGCAGTTGATTTCCCTACTCAAATTAAACTTCTCAGGATGTCGTGCAGTTTTGTCTCTGTAAAAGTCCTGTATTGTAATCAGATCTTTATTATAATCACCTGTTGGAATTATTACAGGACCAATACCTCCTTCTTTTTTTGCATAATCAATATATCCCAAAGCGATAGGAATATTTGCTTTTTGAGCTATAAAATAAAATCCTTTTTTCCACTTCCTTACCAGCTTTCGTGTGCCTTCGGGTGTGATAACTACATACAGGGATTCGTGCTTATCAAACATTCCTGCAATTTGATCAATCATATTATTACGTTTTCCACGATCGACAGGTATTCCACCCATAGCTTTAAATATTCCCGAAAACGGAAATTTGAAGATTTGCTTTTTTATCAGGAAATGTGCCTTAATACCAATCGAAAAATAAGCTAAACGTCCTATAATGAAATCATAATTACTTGTATGAGGAGCAGCAACGATTATACATTTATTTACGTTTGGTGGGATACATCCGTATATTTTCCATCCCCAAATCCGGAGAATTATTTTCGCTAAAAATTTCATCTGTTAATTATTTTAATAGCAAAAGTAGTTTTTTCTTTAAACAACCGAAATTAAAATTCTATCTCAAGGTCAAGCTGATCTTTAAGGTTTTTTAGTTCCGGATTTTTCTTTGCCATCTTTTCAAATTTCTCGTTATCGGTATATGCCGCTTTATTATCTTCTTTTTGTGCAAGAACAGGTACCAGATTAATTTTGAAATTATTGAGTTCTTTTTTTAAGTGTCCTTGAAGATTCAAAATATTAATATTATTGCCGACCACGAGTTTATTATCAACTTTAAACTCAATATTAAAATCATCTTTCAAAACCGGATCATATTTTGCAATTGCACTTGAAAAGTTTGGATTATTTTTGGTTATTGATTCAATATATTTTTTCCAGCATGATATAAGTTCTTCCTGAGTAAATTTGTTTACCGGTTTATTTAATTCATCTTCAGCAGCTTGTTGTTGTTTTTTTTGTTCTCTCCCGTTTTTTTCTGCTGATTGTTTGATAGAAATTGATCCCGGGATAGAGGGCATGATCTTAGGTTTTTGTGGCTCCGGTATTTTTTCTTCTTTCGGAATTTCTGTTTCTATCTTCTTTTCTTTTGGAATTTCCTCTTTTACTTCCGTAGATGTTTTTTCTTCTACTTTGGTTTTTGGTTTTGGTGGATGAAAATAGCTTCTCTTTTGTTCTTCTCTTTTTCCATCACTTAAAGTTATTGAACACATTTGCATTATTGCCAGCTCAAGATGAAGTCTTTTATTATTGCTGATTTTGTAATTAATGTCACAATTATTATTTATTTCAAGAGATTTTAAAAGAAAATCGACTGAACAATTGTCGGATTGTATTTGATAATCAGTTTTTAAATCATCTCCAACCTCAAGCAGTTTAACAGTACCTGTATCTTTACAAACAAGTAAATTTCGTAAATGTTCGCCCAGTCCGATAAGAAAATGTTGTCCATCGAAACCGTTTTCAATTATCTCATTTAATATTAATAAAGAAGTGCTAATATCATTATTAAGAATTGCTTTCACTATTTTAAAATAATATTCAAAATCAAGAATGTTAAGATTTTCAATAACTCCCTGATAAGTTATTGATTTTCCGGAAAAACTTACAATTTGGTCAAAAATAGAAAGAGCATCGCGCAAAGCACCATCAGCTTTCTGAGCAACGATATGAAGTGCTTTTGGTTCTGCTTCAACACCTTCGCTGTCAGCAATAAATTTAAGGTGATTACTAATATCACCTACGGTAATTCTTTTGAAATCGTATATCTGACAACGTGATAAGATCGTAGGAATTATCTTATGTTTTTCCGTTGTAGCAAGAATAAACTTTGCGTAAGCCGGTGGTTCTTCCAGTGTTTTCAGAAATGCGTTAAAAGCAGATGCAGAAAGCATGTGA
>DAOVNY010000047.1 GCA_030630005.1 Bacteroidales bacterium
ATAAAAAAAAGCCTGCACATTGGCAGGCTTTTTTAATGATAAAAAATGTTAGAATAAATATTAAATCACTTTGACATTTACTGCGTTTAATCCTTTTTTACCTTCTTTTAGTTCAAATTCCACATTGTCACCTTCTTGAATTTCGTCAATTAGTCCTGAAATGTGTACGAAGTAATCATTCTGTGATCCTTCTTCGATAATGAATCCAAATCCTTTAGATTCATTGAAAAATTTTACTGTTCCTGTTTTCATTTGTGTTATTGTGTTGTTATTATAAATATTAAGCGTGCAAAGATAAATATATTATCTTTACTTACAAGTAAATTTAATTATTTTTTTTATCTGATGATGATTTTCTTTGTCAGTTTTGTTTCTCAGTGACTTTTAATAGCACCTACAAGCCTATACTTTAATTAGTTGTGAGTTTTCTTTTGATGGCTTCCTTTATTTTAGTGATGATGTTTTCTGAAAAACTAAATTATCGGAGTAAAAATATATGATAAAATCTTTTTCATTTTCCAAAAATACGTTTTTGATGCTTAAAAGAACAAAAAGGTTTATAATTTTATCTTGTCGGGCCAAGGATTGTTTTTTGAAACAGACCATATTTTATTCACATATTTCAAAGCGTAATAATTCTGAACTAAATGTATCCAATGCGAACCTTTGGTATTTAACTTTATTATGTTTTCATCTTCATGTTCAATAAATCTTATCATTTTGATCAGCTTTAAACTGAATTTAAAATCTTTTTCAATATTGGCTTGAAACAGTTCCTTATAACTGTTTTTATTGATTGTTGTGTTGTAAAGTTGCCAGTACAGCCAGAAATTCTTTTCCAGTTTTTTGCTGACATTCATCGCAATTGAAATGGGGAACTTGGAATTTACCGATTTGATGTATTCAGATAAGGAGAAAGTATTAAAATAAAATGTTTCACCATTGTATGAACCTGAACTTGCACCCAGTCCCAGGTAATAATCGCGTGTTACCGATGAAAAGTTGTTTTTGTGATTTTTAATAAACGACCAAACATTCGTTCTTGAATAGCCGTTCTCACTTAAGAATTTGTTGATAAAATAATACATTTTTTTCCTGTGTAAATGATTGGGGAGTTTCAATTTTTTCAACTGCTTGATTTTACCGATCTCAGAAAATGGAAATGTAAATAAAGGGTAACAAGTAATTTGGTTTATGTTATGAGAGATTGCTTTTGAAAGATCATTTTTAATATCGTCAATTGTTTGATTTTCAATAGCAAAAATCAAATCAATATTCACCGAATCGAAACCAATACTATTAACATCTTCCAGTGCTTTAAGAGCTGAATGCATGTTGTAGTTTCTGCCAATTTTATTTAAGTATCTGTTGTCAAAACTTTGAATTCCTATGCTAATCAAATTAATTCCAAGACGTTTTAGTTTTGCTAAATCTTTTTTGTTAGTTTCATTTGGTGATGTTTCTATGGCTATGTCGCCTTCAATATTAAAATATTTATGTAGATGTCCTAAAATATCCTCCATTTCATTTAACATTAAAGTAGGTGTGCCTCCTCCAATATATAAGGATGTGAAATCTCTCTTTCCAAAGTAATCGTGATACAGGCGAATTTCCTTTAGCAGGGCATTTTTATATTCCTGAGCTAAATCTTTATTATACGCAGTTTTAATGTAAGGACAATAAGGGCAGGAATTCTTACAAAAAGGTATGTGGATATACAATCCTGATTTTTCCTTTAAACTAATTTTGTTAGATTGGTTAAATCTGTGAAAAGTAAAATCATCAGATTTGTCAGACAGCATATTTCTTATTAAACTCAACATACTTTACAGATATTTGAAAGCAGTAAAAACTGCATTAGGATTAAGTCTGGTAATATGAAATATTTCAGTAAAGCCCAAGTAGCCACAATCTTCACACACTGCTGTATTGCCAATCATTCGGCAGCATTTGTAAATTTTGTTTTCGGCAAACAAATAGCTCAATCCATTCGGTCTTTTCCAGTTATTGTAATATACACTTTTTAAAGCTGCTTTTGAATTTAAAATGTTATAGCCTTTTCGTTTTAAATATAATAATTTTTTGATAATTTTTCTTTTGTTGTCAGGACTTAAATACAGATCATCAAAACCATTGTTAGGAGTATAGAAATAAAAAAATACACCCTTGATATTCTTAATTTTGCTTAATGCTTCACAGAAGTTTTCAGTTTCATCTTTATTCTTGCTCGACAGGGTACAGTTGATGATTATTTTTCTATGGTATGAGCTTTTAATATTTGAAATGATACGGTCGAAACTTTTACCACGGATTGCATCATTAATATGACCCAAACCATCTAAACTCACAAAAACGGTGTCAGCCTTTGTTTCAATAGGGAATGTGCCGTTTGTATAAACTGTAATAAACTTAAAGCCAATATCTCTTGCCAACTGAATTATATCTTCAAGATTTTTTGAATTATCTTTCCATAAAAATGGTTCTCCACCTTCAATATAAAGATATTTCATACCTTTATTGTACAAATCGGTTAAACCTTTATTGATTTCGTTGAAGGATAAGTCAGGAATATTACGGTTTGAAACAGAGCAGTATTGACAATGCAAATTGCATTTATCATTAATTGCGATACCTCCAATAAAAGGGATTTCCTTTCTGAATAACACAGTTTTAATGATGTATATAAAGCTGCTTTGATAAAATGAAAACCTATTTAAGTTTATCATATTTTAAATTGTTCATTTTATGCATTTCATTATCTACCATGCAATAAAAATCAGTAGTGAAAATTTTTTGCTTCATAACTATTTTTACAGGTTTACTGACTTCATTATCATTCATTGCTCCGTGAAGCACCAGAATGCCGTATAAGCCAAAAATTTGATCTTGTTTTATATCATCAATAATCAGTGAATACTCCATAGTAAAAAAAAGTGATCTCTTCTCGGCAATGATGACATGGTTTTTATAATGAAAAACCTTATGAATTGAAAAAATTGTATTCATACTAATTAGAGTTTGTTAATAAACAAAGTATTTAGAATTTTTTCAAATATAACAAAAAATACATTTTTGATGTTTGAAAAAATAAAAAAGTTTTAATAAAATGAATGTTTGGCTTTTTAGCCGGGGGTGGTTTATCATATCCCAAAGTCCGATAATGAGAACAACCGTAACAATTGAAAAGCTGAAAAGGAGAGAGATAGACCTTGATTTAGTCAAAATGTAGTATACAACTTGATCATACGATTCTAAAGTCCCTGCTTATACAATCAATCAAAAATCATAAATGTAAAAGGAATTAACCTATTACTCTTTATTCTCTTTTTTGGTATTCATTTTTTTATAAACCGAGACAAACCAAAAAATCCCACAGCTGATTAGAAAGATCCCCAGACCAGCAAAAAATATACCTATTGAAGCTAAATGTTCCATTTTATTAATATTTAATTTTTAATAAGAAATACAATCGTCCTAAATTACTAATTATTAATATTGTCAGTAAACAATGGTTTACAGCTTTAAAATATACACTATGCATTATATTTCGCTTTTATCCACCGTAATGTATTTTGTTAAAATGTTGATTATTAACGTTTTTGTATTTAGCAGATAAGGTTTCATAATTTTATTTTTCAAATGTACGAAAATATTTTTATAAAGGAAAAAAAGATGAGAATGTTTTTGGTCGGAAGTCTGAAGGTTAGTTAAACCGATTGTTATACCAATTGTATTTTAAAATGCGCTGAAAGTGCATTTTGAAATTTACAATGGTTAATGTTGTAAATCCCGATTTTTTTTCGGGGCCGATACATAATCAAAGTGCTTTAAGAAGTGAAACGAACTTAAAGCGCATTTTGATTAGTAATCGGTATTAGAAGTATCAAAAAAAACCGCTTAACACCTCAGCGGCACTAAGCGGTTTATAAAAATCATAAAGCATCCTATTCAAGTTGTGCAATGATTGCCCAAGTTATATACCGTTGGTTAATAAACTATTACTATCTAATAAGATTCATTTTTAAAAGTTTACTATTGCCTATGGTAGTTTTCAGGTAACAAAAGTAAGTTCCGGTGCTTACATTGTTGTTTTTGTCATCTTTTCCATCCCAATAAACAGTATGCTTTCCTGAAGACTTTTTCCCACAATCAAATCTTTTAACCAATTGTCCCTGAATATTATAAATTTTAATCTCAATTTGTTCATCAGTAGTTAGAGTGTATGATATAGTAGTAGATTGATTAAACGGATTTGGATAACTTTCCAATAAAATGAATGATGTTTGATTATTATTATTTTCTTCAATGTTTGTATTTACTAAGCTTTTGGAGAAATAAATATTATCTTCTCCCAAACGCTTATCCTGCCATACTAAATAAGCATAGTCTTCCTGCCCAATAAATATGGAAGGTTTTGAGGATTCTACGTTAAAAGTGTCGTTATATGCCACAGGGGCATAAAAATTTAACCCACCGTCATCTGACTTTATGACCCAAATACCATCGCCTTCCCATGTAACATATACAAAGCCTGATGATGAAGCAGTGATATCAGATTTTCTGCTTAATATATTATCGCTCAACATGATATCAGCATCAAAAGTTGTTCCTCCGTTTATAGACATTGAGTAGTACACACGTTCATCACCACCAAAATCAGAACCATAGCGTAAATCTGTCCAGGTGACAAAAACAGTATCAATTCCTCCAACTGCAATAGATGGGTGATACTGAATTGAATCGCCTGCCTGCACTGTAATATCATTTACCGGAACATTGGCTTCAAAACTGATACCTGTATTTGTGGATTTAGCAAAATATATATCACTATTTCCTTCAAGTCGCCTGCAATCATTCCATGCAGCATAAATATTTCCTGCTCCATCAACACAAAGAGAGGTTAACCCTGCTTCAAACCTTGCAAGTAGAACGGTACAGTTAACATCATTTATTTGATATGCAGGTTCAAAACTTGTACCTCCATTGGTTGAACGCGCAAAATAGTATTCAACCATCGGATAATTTATGGGATTTGCAAATAAGGCATAAACATTATTGCCATAAACAGATAAGCTAGGCATAATTCCATCAGCAAATATCTGAACTGCAGGCTCAAAACTAATTCCACCATCCAATGATTTAGCCAACCAAATGCCATACAAATTTAACATATCACAGCTTACAACTGTCCAAGCAACATAAACCACCCCTGAATTATCAACAGCAATTGTGGGAAATAACTGTGAAACCGTATCAGGAATATTACTTACAAGTATTCCCGGTGCGAATGTTGCTCCCTTATCTATTGATTTTGAAAAATAGACATTAATAGTATCGGCAGCACGTTCATCTTGCCAGACCACATATACACTGTCTTCTAAAACTGATATTAAATGGCTTCCTTCGGTTATTTGATCACCGGTTGTAACATCGTTTACCCGTACATTCGGAAAAGTACCTTGAGCAATTCCGATTTGGGACATTAGACTCATCAGGATAATCAATAAGATATATCCCTTTTTCTTTTTTAGTGTTAATAATTGTTTTTTCATAATAACTCCCCCTTTTAAATTAGTATTAATATATTAAAATGAGACAAATATAAGAAATAAAACTTAAAAAATCAAATATTTATGAATATAATATATAAAAAAGGGTATAAAAAAAACCGCTTAACACCTAAAAGGCACTAAGCGGTTTGTTTCCAGAATCAAGAATCAAGAATCCAGTATCAAGTATCAAGTATCAAGTGAATGAACAATAAGTCCGCTTCTTAATTTTGGCTCGAACCATGTTGTTTTTGGTGGCATTATGTTTCCTGTGTCAGCAATATTTATTAATTGTTGCATAGAAACGGGATAAATTGCAAAAGCAACTTCCATCTCACCACTATCAACTCTTTTCGATAATTCTTCTAATCCACGAATACCACCGACAAAATCAATTCGTTTTGATTTTCTGAGATCGGTAATATCAAGTAACGGGGCAAGAACCTCGTTTGATAAAATTGTTACGTCAAGTACAGCTATTGGATCATTATCATCGTAAGTGCCTTCTTTTGCAGTTAATGAATACCATTTCCCGCCAAGGTACATACTGAAATTATGAATGCTTTGAGGCTTATAAATCCCTGTTCCTTTTTCTTCAACAATAAATCCGGTATTGAGTTTTTCAAGAAAATCTTCTTTAGATAATCCGTTTAAATCTTTAACCACACGATTATAATCAATTATTGTAAGTTGATTATCAGGGAAATGGACAGCAAGGAAAAAATTATATTCTTCATTGCCGGTATGATTTGGATTATTTTGTTTTCTTTCGTTTCCAACCAATGCAGCAGCAGCAGTTCTGTGGTGACCATCAGCAACATAAGTGGCAGGTAACTTAGCGAATAACTCAATTATCCTGTCAATTTTATCCTGATCTTTTATCACCCAAAAGTGATGTCCAATTTCATCTTCGGAAGTAAAGTCATAATCTGCATCATTTTTTACAACATCAGCTACAATGTCATCAATTTCTTTAACAGAAGGATAAGAAAAGAAAACCGGCTCGTAATTCATTCCGCTTGTACGAACATGATTCATACGGTCATTTTCTTTGTCAGGACGTGTTAATTCGTGTTTTTTAATCACATTATTCATGTAATCTTCAACACCTGCACATCCTACAATTCCGTATTGGGTGTTTCCCCACATTGTTTGAGCGTAAACATAAAGATATTCTTTGCCATCCTGAACGAGTACTTTTTCATCCATTAATTTAAAAAAGTTCTCTTTACCTTTATTATAAACTTCTTTACTGTATGGATTTATATCATCAGGTAGATCTATCTCAGGTTTAACAACATGGAGATATGATAATTTATTTTCGCCAGCTTCGATTCGGGCTTCCTCTTTATTTAAAACATCGTACGGTCTCGAAGCTATCAAATTTGCTTTTTCTTTTACAGGGCGTATGCCTTTAAAAGCTTTTAATATTGCCATTTTTTAGTTTTTATTTAGTAAATAATTATTCTGTTAATTAACCTTAAAAGTTGTATCGCCTTTTTCAATGAAATTTATGATTTGATTTGCAGCAGCTATACCTGCGTTAATATTTGCTTCGGCGGTTTGTGCACCCATTTTTTTAGGTGTAAAGAAATATCTTCCTTCATACTTTTCTTCAATCTCAGCTTTACAATCAGGAGCAATATCCGAAATGTAATTAAAATCATCTCTCTCAGCAAAAACTTTTAAAAGGCTTTCTTCACAAATCACTTCTTTTCTCGCTGTATTTACTAAAATTGCATTTTTCGGCATTTTTGATAAAAGGTTAAAATTTATCGAGCCTTTTGTTTTCTCGTTTGCCGGAATATGTAACGAAATATATTGGCATTTTGAATACAGTTCTTCAACGCTATCAACAGGAGTTACATTATCTTTTTCAATATCTTCTTTTGGGATAAACGGGTCATAAGCGTAGATTTCCATTCCAAATCCTTTAGCGATACCGGCAACATATTTCCCAACATTTCCGTAAGCATGAATTCCCAGTTTTTTACCTTTCAATTCAGAACCTGCTTTTCCGTTAAACTGATTACGTGCAAGATAAACCATCATTCCGATAGCAAGCTCAGCTACGGCATTTGAATTTTGACCGGGTGTGTTCATAGCTACTACACCGTTATTGCTTGCAGCTTCGAGATCAATATTGTCGTAACCTGCACCGGCACGAACAATAATTTTAAGGTTTTTGGCAGCATCAAGAACTTCTTTTGTTGCTTTATCACTTCTTATGATCATTGCATCGGCATCTTTTACAGCTTTCACAAAATCAGACTGGTCGGCATATTTTTCGAATATTTCGAGTTCATATCCTGCTTTTTCAAAAACTTCTTTAATACATTCTACTGCAGCAGGAGCAAATGGTTTGATTGTTGCAACTAATACTTTTGTCATGATATTTTTGTTTTTATTTGATTAAATTAAATCTTATTTTTAAAATCTTTCATTACCTGAACAAATGCTTCTACACTTTCGTAAGGCATTGCATTGTAAATTGATGCTCTGAAACCACCAACCGAACGATGTCCTTTAATTCCGATCATCCCTTTTGAAGAAGCATACTCAAAGAATTCTTTCTCATATTTTTCGTTTCCTTCACTCATCACAAAACAAACATTCATTAATGATCTGTCTTCTTTTGCTACTGTTCCAACAAAAAGTGGGTTTCTGTCAATTTCATCATAAATAAGATCAGCTTTTTTGATATTTTTTTTGTGCATTTCTTCAATTCCGCCATTATTTTTTAACCATTTTAAAGTTTGGAGTGCGGCATAAACAGGCACACATGGAGGAGTGTTAAACATTGATTCTTTTTTGATGTGAGTTCTGTAGTCAAGCATTGTTGGAATATCTCTTTCTACTTTTCCGAGTAATTCATCTTTAACTATCACAAAAGTAACACCGGCAGGGGCAAGGTTTTTTTGTGCACCACCATAAATAATTGCATATTTTGAAACATCAAGAGGACGACTGAAAATATCTGATGACATATCAGCAACAAGAGGAATATTTATATCAAAATCTTCTTTTATTTCGGTACCGTAAATTGTATTATTTGTTGTGATGTGGAAATAATCTGCATCCTCGGGAATGGTATAATCTTTAGGAATATAATTGAAGTTTTTATCTTCGGATGAAGCAACAACATCAACTTCACCCATTTTCTGAGCTTCTTTAATAGCTTTTTTTGCCCAAGCTCCGGTATTCAGATAAGCAACTTTTTTATTCATTAAATTTAATGGAACCATAGCAAATTGTGTGCTTGCACCTCCACCGAGAAATATTACTGAATATCCCTCAGGTATCTTTAATAGCTCTTTAAATAAGGAAGTAGCCTCATCCATAACAGCCACAAACTCCTTACTTCTGTGCGAAACTTCCATTAAAGATAATCCCATACCGGCAAAATCAAGGATTGCATCAGCAGTGTTTTTTATGGTGTATTGCGGTAAAATTGACGGTCCTGCATAAAAATTATATTTTTTCATTATTGTTGATTTTTAATGGTTTATAAAAATGATTTAATACTTAATTTATTGAACGACAAAGATAAAATATTTGTATAAAATGTCACCATTTTATAGCGAAATATTATTTTTATAAAAACAGCAAAATACCACTTTTCTTCTTTTTCATCCCAATGGGTTTTTAATCTGTGAATCTGTGACAATTTTATAACGACACTTTATCATAATTGTATTTTTATAAATTAATTTCCTGTTATCAACAAATTTATGTAAATTTGTGGACTCAAGTAGATGAATTATGATAAAAAGAATAATTATCAATCAATTAATTAATAATCGACAGCAACATTAGCGCATTCGAGTTTAAGTGGGGAGAAAAAAATGCCAAAGCTCCTAAAGCCTTTATCGACAACTATCCCGGAGCTAAGTTTAATACCATTAATCGTTTAAGTTTTTTTGATTTCCTGAAATAAAAAAAACTGCAAAAAGTTATTAATCTTTCAAAAGAAATACTGTGTAATTTCAGTACTTTATAAAAAAGTAATTCCGGTTATTTCGGAGATTAGAATTTTAGAATAGGATGCCTTGAAATTAGCGGCTAACTGTTGTTACCAAATAGTCTGAATATTATATTGTTTAATATAGTCATCTTTTGTTGCGATGGTTAAATTATCGCTTTTGCTTTGAGCAATTAACAGTCTGTCAAATGGGTCTCGATGGATAAATTCTAATGAAGATACAATCAATGTATGCTCAAATGATATAGGACGTATCTCAAAACCATTTTCTTCAATCATTTCAAGAAAGTTCTTAAATCCTTTGGGAAATCTAAATTTGTCAAGACTGATTTTTATTGCAATTTCCCATATAGATGCTATACTGACAAATTTTGTGTTGTTCGGATCATTAATGGCAGTCTTAACTTTATCAGATAGTTTTTTGTCTCCATTCAGAAACCAAACAAGTGCATGAGTATCAAGAAGTAAATTCATTACATATAATCTTTAAAATCTTCAAGTGGTTCATCAAAATCAGGTGACATATAAATTTGCCCTTTTGCACATCCGAATTTCGGTTGCTTTTTCCTTATTTTTTTCTTCCTTTTACTTAATAAAAAATCTACAAAGTCATTTACTTCTGATTTTAGGTCAGATGGCAAATAACTAATTTTTGTATTTAATTGAATCTGTTCCATGATATTATTTTCTACAAATATACAATTCTATTTTGAATTGAAAAGGAGAGGATATTTTTCATTCTCAGAGCAATTTCAGAAATCTCGCCGGTCGGTATCAAATGAGACACAACTCGAAATTTCTTTTGTCTGATGAACCGTCTCGTCTATCTTTGGCGAGATGGTCCCGACCAAAAGGTACGGGATAAATTGTGAAAAGTGCACTGGAGGTCATTCGATCGTCAGCCACCTATTCAATTAACAAACGTATTTTTTCATTCTCTGTGTGTTAG
Organism: Bacteroidales bacterium; assembly: GCA_030630005.1. Lineage (GTDB taxonomy): Bacteria > Bacteroidota > Bacteroidia > Bacteroidales > JAIORY01 > JAIORY01. Next base: position 10,481 of record DAOVNY010000047.1, read on the forward strand.
GACTGGAATACTTATTGGTAGGTTTTGGTCGTGTGAAAGCCAGTGCGACCTGACAATGTGTATTACTGCGAAGCATTAGGATTCTTTCTTTCCTTTCAGTTTACCAGTTTTCTTTTCAGGTAAGTAGTTGTTTTCTGAAATGATTTTTTTTCCTGATTCTTTTTCAAGGGCAATTCTGGCATCACCTGCAATCCTACCACCTTTTTTTGCAGCAATTTTATTTTCAGGAAATCCTTTTGCGTTTGTATTTCTTGTAATTTCGGTAGTTGATGCTTCACCCAACATCGAAAAAATTAATTCAAGGTCGGTCATGTGGTCTCGAAGATTTTCTCTTTTCAAATCTTTTACCTGTCTGTATTCAGAAGGCGTAAGTCCGAATGTAGCTTTGGAAATTTCTGCTGTTAAAATTGCGTACTCAATTCGTTCTTTTACTCCTCGTTTTTTCCATTCGTCAGTTAACTCATCACGAATGGCAATACTTCGCATTCTTTTTTCTACCCAGTCATCAGAATATCCTTTGGCTTTGTAAATCTCTCTTGTCCGTTTTGATGCTAATTCCGGATTTTCTATTTCTTCCAATCTTTCGTAGCCTACTTTGGCAAGCCATCTTTTAAATGGTTCTGCTTTTGGTGATGGAACTGATTGAATGATACGCAAAAGGGTTTCGGTATCAGCCACATCTGTGTCACGCATTTTGCCATCTATTGCTGTCATTTTCAACTGTCCGATTTTATCGGACACTTCAATATAACCTTCTGATGTTAACTTATTTTTTAAGTCATTCCAGTATTTTCGGGGTCTTTGACTTTCTGTTAATATCTCAATAACATCAACAATAGCGAAATACCACTTTTTTTCTTTTTCATCCCAATGGGTTCTTACTTGCTGGGTTTGAAACAATTTAATATTTGACATGATTTTTTGGTTTTTCTTTACTTTAACAAAGATAAAATTAATTAAAAAATATAACGCCAAAAATGGCATATCAGCAGTTAGTAAAGACTGCAAGCTGAAGACTGAAAAATACAATTGGTTTATATTAATTAATTGACATTGTAAGATTTAGTTTATAAAAATGTATGCAATTGCAGAGCAATTTCAGAAATCTCGCCGAACTGTGTCAAATGTAATACAGCTCGAAATTTCTTTTGTATAGTGAACCGTCTCGCCTGATGCAAGATTGTGTGAAAGATGCACTGGCGATCATTCAATTAGCGGCTTTAATTTAGTTTTCACGAACTTAAAACCACTTTATAAATTGTAACAAATTTAATTAGTTGTCCAATTTTCAATGTTGAATTAAAAATATCTAAAGTCAAATTTAAAAAGTCAATATACTTAAGTTGATATTCTTCTTTGGGTCTTTCGGTAATGGGATAATAACTAATAACTTGAGTTTTCAAATCAAGTTTCGCTTTATAGTGATTAATTCCATTTCTAATTTTATTGTCAAAGGATTTGGTGTAAATCTTTTGAGGAATTAAATCTGAGGATAACTTTAAGATATCAAGTTTTCTCCTATTGTCAAGTGTTGAAAAATCAGATGCATTTGAAACATTTCTTGGTACGCCAGTTGGTATGGCATCTAACATTCCTCTCTCTTTAAAATTCTGAAGTCGGAATATTAAGTGACTGTTTCTTCCAATAAATTCAAAACAGTCTGTAAAGAAATTTTTCAATTGGACAAAACCTTCAACTGATACATAGCTATCCGTTGTTGTTTTTTCATTATAAGCAAAATACAATAAATCTTTAATGTCAATGAACCGAATTATAAGCTCTGAAATTTCTTCTCTTAGATTTTTTATCATATCATCAGAAACAATATTCTGAACAAAATTTATCAGTTCCGCATTTGTTTTATTCGCACTGTTAAAGATGTTATCATTCAACCAATCCACAAATTCAGAATGATTATCAAAATCAATCCATGGATAAACCATAAAATTTAATGCACTATAAAATGCTAGTTGATAATCTAAATCAATTTTGAAGTTAAAAAAGGAATCGGGATAAATACCTTCTAATAGTTTTCTTGAAAGTCTTTCAATGACTTTTTTATCAAAACGAAAATAAGCGTGAGTTAAATCTATTAAATCTTGCCAATCCTCATCAGAGAACATTTTCCTTTTGTCTTTAGTTTCTTTTAAATCCATCAATTTCTCAGTTGGCATTCTGAGTGTTGGCATAAGTATGTCATGTGGTTGGTCAGATGGGGCTTTTATTGGTATTGTATCGCTAAATTCATGAAAATAATCGCCTTCCATAAAATCCCCATCTATTAATTCACCTCTTTCAACTTTAAAATCACAAGAATCTTTTACAAAATCGACAGTAAATAGTGCCTTTATTTCAGATTTACAACCTAAGCAGTTATATTTTACAGGTAATTCCTCTTTCTCTGGTATTTGTATTCTTAAGTTAGTAACCTTATCACAGTTGTTACATTTTATATGAAATCTTGTCCACATATATTATTTTTTTATTATTGTTTATAAGGTTAAAGATATAAATAATATTTCAGCTATTCAGCAGAATAGCAATTACATATGAGCCTTTGTCACCAGCATACTCTTTTATTGTTTGATAATTATTTTATAGTTTTTCTAAAAATTCAGAAAGATTAGAATAATGTAGAAGAACAACGCCATTTGACTCTGCTAATTGTTGTGCTGATTTTGTATAACTGGAATTAGAAACAACTAGTGCTTTAACTTGCAAGTTTCTGCCTGTATTTTGCAGCATCAAAAGTCCAATTAATTGGCTTGCTTAATATATTGTTGTAATAACAGATAAAATCAGAGATTTGTTCTTCTAAGTTATTAACTGAACAAAACTCAC
>DAOVNY010000170.1 GCA_030630005.1 Bacteroidales bacterium
GGTTCGGTTCATAAGGTTTTTGTTTTTGATAAAATTTTTTAAATAAATTAATGCACATCAATTCCATGCAGCATAAAAATCAAATGCTTCAAAGTTTTGAAAATCTCATACAAATATTCATTCACGGCTTTAACACTTCCCGGAATCGCATAAACCAACAAATCTCCTGCAACACCTGCCACTCCCCTACTCAAAAGTGCATTTGGTTTTTCCTGTCCGTATTTTATTCTGATGAGTTCCATTATTCCCGGAATTTCTTTGTCAAGAAAATCACTAACAACCTCAGGAGTAATATCTCTGTGACTAATTCCTGTTCCACCGCTTGTAAAAATTATATCAACATTGTCTTTCTTTGCTTTTTGCAAAACGGTTTTTAATTTTTCCGCATCATCGGGAATGATCTTAGAAATTATTTCACATCTCCAGTCTATCTCTTTAAAATATTCTTCGGTAAGTTCTTTAATTCTTGGTCCGCTTCTGTCTTCATATTCTCCCCTGCTTGCTCTGTCGCTCAACGTTATCACCATCACCTTAAATACTTTAGGATAATATTTTAGAACATCACCGGCTGTCATTATTCCACCTTTTTTTACACGGCAAAACACAACTTCTCTCATTCTAATTTCAAGATAGTTCCCCAATTCTTCATAAATAGGAATTGAATCACCATGATTTTCTTTACCAACTTGTGTAACTTCCAAATCTATTTTTTCAGAAACAAATCTGTCAAATGGTTTTGCGTAAAATATTTCCATTCCTTCGGTGGTAATGTTCTCAGCTAATTCACCAAGTTCAATTTCTCTTTTCAGGAGTTTTGCATATTTATCAATAGTCTCTTTTCCAAACAAACTGATCTGCCGGTGCCAACTACCCGAGTGTGCATCGCCTTCTATACCTTTATCAGTAATTCTTATTTCCTTAACGGGATATTTTATTGTTCGTCGTTTTTCAGAAATATTTACAGATAGAATTTTTATTTCATTATCTCTTCTATTCATTTCAATCCAAGTCTGTTTTAGTTTTTTTAATTAATGATATTTTACTTATGACCATTTCTTTATCAACAGCTTTACACATATCATAAACCGTGAGTAGTGCAATATTCACAGCAGTAAGAGCTTCCATTTCGATACCTGTTTTTCCGACACAACGGGCTTCGCTTTTTACCTCCACTCCATCATCAGTCAATTTTGCAGAAACATCAATTTTTGTAATTTGCAATGGATGGCATAAAGGTATCAGTTCGCTGGTTTTTTTTCCTCCCTGAATCCCTGCAATTTCGGCAACAGTAAGCACGTCTCCTTTTTTCATATTATTTTCTCTGATAAGATCAATTGTTTTCTTACTCAGTTTTATATGCCCTTGTGCCTTTGCAATGCGTAACTGATTGGTTTTATTTCCAACATCAACCATTTTGGCTTTGCCTTGATCATCTGTATGACTGAATTTTTTCATAAAGCCACTAACTACCCTCCAATATTAAAAAAACTACCACTTTTATTATAAGTCCCTGCTTTTGGTTTTTTAATAATTGCCTGATTAAATGCTTCTTCAGCACCAAGTTCTCTTACATCAAATTCAAGATCATTAAAAAGACAAGGTTTTATTTTTCCATTGGCAGTTAAACGCAAACGATTACATTTTGCACAATTTCCTCCATCACCACCTTCAACAATCGAAAATTCACCGGTTGATAAATTCATCTGATGAATAAAGCGAACTTGAAGTTCATTTTCTTTACAGAATTTTGCAACAGCCTTTGCATCTTTTTCCTGTGAGGAATTCCAAACAACACAATTAATTTTGACAGGAGTTAAACCTGCTTTTTTTGCAGCTTCAATACCTTCAAAAACATATTTTATATTTCCGCCCCGGGTTAATAATTTATAAGATTCAGGATCAAGAGTATCAAGACTTATATTTACTCTTTGCAATCCGGCATTTTTAAGAGCCTCAGCAAAATCAGCAAGATATGTTGCGTTGGTTGTCATCGAAAGGTCTTTTACACCTTCAACATTCCATATCATAGAAATTAGTTCAACAATATTTTTTCTTACGAGAGGCTCGCCACCTGTTATTCGCACTTTATTGATTCCCAGCTTAACTCCTGTTTTTACAACTTCAGTTATCTCATCATAAGTAAGAATATCTTTATGATCAAGTAATTTTATACCTGACTCAGGCATACAATATTTACACCTGAGATTACATCTGTCGGTAACAGAAATCCTTAAATAATTTATATTGCGATTAAATTTGTCTAACATTAACTAATTCTCCTTTATTAATTTTTGTAACACCTATCGGCACTGAGATTAATCCGTCAGCATACACCATTGCTCTGATATGTGCTGAGCCGTGATATTCAAGAGGAAGCACTTTTCCGTCATCGGTAATTTTAACCGGTATAAAAGATAATCGTCTGGCTTTTTTTCTTTCATAAGTTTTTACCAAAGGTAATTTAATTGCCGGCGGTTTATAATTATGCCCCATCATTTTATAAATAAGAGGTTTTGTCAGAAGCTCAAAAATATTAAATGAAGAAACAGGATTTCCGGGTAAACCGAAAACAAACTTCTTTCCGGTTCTTCCAAAAACCGTAGGCTTACCGGGTTGAACAGCTAATGTCTTAAAAAATATTTCGACATTAAGGTCTTTCAAAATTTCCGGAATAAAATCAAATTCACCCATAGAAACACCTCCTGAAAGCAGGATTACATCATTGTTATTCAAAGCAGTTGTTATTGCTTTTAGACTTGCTTCATGAGTATCAATGGCAATTCCAACATAATTCGGGATACATCCGATTTTTTCAATTTGTGCCAAAAGCTGATAAGCGTTGCTATTTCTTATCTGCGACACTCCGGGTTTTTGATCAGGTTCAACCAACTCGCTGCCGGTTGAAATAACTCCAACTTTTATCTTTCGATATACATTGGGTTTTGTACATCCCACCGAAGCCAAAATAGCAATATGCTGGGCTTTTATCAATGTGCCTTTTTTCAAGACAACATCTCCGGTTTTAATATCCTCAGCTTTAAAAGCAATATTTTGATTTGTTTTTTCTTTTGTGAAGACAATTTTATTTTCTGCAATTTCTTCGGTATCCTCAACCATAATCACACAGTCTGCACCCGCGGGTACCATTGAACCTGTCATTATTTTTGAACATTGATTTTTAAAAACTTTTTTTACAGGAACTTGTCCTGCCTGAATGGTTTCAATAACTTCAAGTTCATTTTTCAAATCATCTTTTCGGCAAGCATAACCATCCATAGCTGATTTATTGAATGGCGGCATATTCATATCCGAAAATACATCTTCTGCGAGTATCCTGTTCAGAGAATCATTTATCTCCGCTTTCTCGGTACCAGCTTCATAAGCTGAATCCAGAACAATTTTTAATGCTTCTTCTAATAATTTCATATTGCAAAATTACAATAATTTAATAAAAAGAATTGCCACAGATTCACAGATTAAATAGGTAATTTTTTGAATTATCTATGAATCTGTTGCAATTTTGTAATAACACTTTATCATGTGTCTTTTTATTAATTTTCCCCCCATTAAAATAATAGTAGAACCATTAAAAATAATAGAGCCGTGGAATACCACGGCTCTACAAAAAAATAAATATATTCAAATTATCTTACCAAGCAAACATCGGAAATTCAGCCATCATTTCGTTTACACGTTTTTTTACTGAATTTAAAACATCTTCATTTTCGATATCAGAGATTACTTCATCTATCAGGTCAACAATTAACGGCATATGTTTTTCTTTCATACCTCTTGTTGTGATTGCCGGTGTTCCAATACGCAATCCCGAAGTCAGGAATGGCGACCTACTGTCGAAAGGAACCATATTTTTGTTCACTGTGATATCAGATAAAACTAAAGTATTTTCAACTATTTTTCCTGTTATTTCAGGGAATTTTGATCTCAGGTCTATAAGCATCAGATGATTATCAGTACCGTCAGAAATAACATGATATCCTTTTTTAATAAATGCATCAGACATTACTTCAGCATTATTTTTAACCTGAATCATATAATTTTTGTAATCCGGTGTTAATGCTTCGCCAAAAGAAACTGCTTTCGAAGCTATCACATGCTCCAATGGTCCACCTTGAATACCGGGGAAAACAGCAGAATTCAGTAATCCTGACATCATTCTGACTTTTCCTTTCTTAGTAGTTTTGCCCCATGGATTTTCAAAATCTTCGCCAATTAGTATCATTCCACCTCTCGGACCACGTAATGTTTTGTGTGTTGTAGTTGTAATAATATGACAGTGGGGCAATGGATCATTAAGAAGTCCTTTTGCGATTAATCCGGCAGGATGAGCGATGTCAGCCATTAAAATAGCTCCGACTTTATCGGCAATCTCTCTCATTCTTTTATAGTCCCAATCTCTGGAATATGCTGAAGCACCTGCAATAATAAGTTTTGGGTTTTCACGCAGTGCCACTTCTTCCATATTATCATAATCAATTAAGCCGGTTTCTTCTTTTACCTGATACGCAACCGGTTTATATAACATTCCTGAAGAATTAACAGCAGAACCGTGCGACAGGTGTCCACCATGCGAAAGGTCCATTCCCATAAAAGTATCACCGGGTTTGAGACAAGCCAAAAAGACAGCCATATTTGCCTGTGCACCGGAGTGCGGCTGTACATTTGCATATTCAGCACCAAACAATTCTTTTGCACGGTCAATGGCAAGTTGTTCCGTTTGGTCAACTACTTCACAACCACCGTAATATCTTTTTGTGGGATAACCTTCGGCATATTTGTTTGTGAGACAAGAACCCATTGATTCGAGAACCTGTTCACTAACAAAGTTTTCCGAAGCAATTAGTTCAATGCCATACAATTGACGTTTCTTTTCCTGTTCAATCAACTCAAAAATTTTACTATCTTTTTTCATAATGAAATTTTGTTTTATAATTTTTATATATTTGAAAACATTTTATTAAAAAATGCAAATTTATAAATTAATTTTCATTCAAAAAAGGAGGTCAAAATGTTAACTTCAAAAAGAGTTATTATTGCAACAATTCTCGGATTAATTTTCGGGTTTGTTTGTATGGGTTTTGCATGCTGCGACCCTAGTATTACAACAGAAATTCTTGTA
>DAOVNY010000164.1 GCA_030630005.1 Bacteroidales bacterium
ACAAAATTTATTGATTCCTCTTTGTTATCTTTTTTTGTTGGTTTCATCTGATGAAATTTTTAGCGATTCCAAAAATACTATAATTTTCAGAAAACACTTAGGATTTAACAATATTTAATAGATTAGGTTGCCAACCTTTTTTTATGGTTGGTAACCTTTTTAATTGTAATTATCTTTCGATACAAATAAACGAATTCACTCAATCTTTGAATCCTGTGGGTTTGCCAATTCTGTGTATTCAATCAGTTCTACTTTTACCGAACCGATAATTACTTCTGAACGCAGCAACACAGGGATATGATTCTTATCATCACTAATCCAAAGTGTCATCGGATATTCTTCATCAAAAACTTCTCCTCTTACCACTTTTGGTTTAAATTTCAGACATTTGAATTTACCGGCTTTTGTATCAACAATATCTTTCCCACGATAAATTATTCGAGAAATATATAATGAATCGTCAAGCATAAATTCAACACGAAACTCCTGATCGATCTTTGCATTATTATAATCAAGATTCCGCATCATATAAAAAGATGAAATTATATCATGAATATTAGGAGGTACCTTTCTTTTCATTGTGCAGCTTTCAGCCCAATGATCATATTGATAAAAATTAATATCATCATTTCTAATGTATCCTCCCTGACGGGTTCTTCGCATAAAAAACCATGGAATAAGAGCTTCTTCGTCAACATAAGATTCATATCGGTCATCTACCTTAAAAAACAAACTGAATAAACCAACCGACTTTCCGATAGCTTCGAGATGATAGGTATCTCTATTGTGAAATTTTTTAGTATCAGGTAAAACCGAAAGTGTTCCGATACCTGCCGTTAAATATGTGGTGAGCCAGGAATCATAAAAGATTCTGTATTTTAGAACTTCACCGCGTTTAAATGCAGAGTTTTTAACTTTTTGTAATTCCCCTGCTGAAGATGAAAAAGTAAAAACAATTGAAAAAAGTAATATGAAAATAACTCTTTTTTTCATTAAATAACAACATTTATTATTCTTCCCGGAACGACAATTATTTTTCTCGGTGTTTTACCAGCAATCCATTTCTGAGCTTCTTTTGCTTCAAGAACAACTTTTTCTATTTCAGCTTTTGGCATGTCAACCGGCAGCTCAAGTTTAAAACGCATTTTACCATTAAACGAAACAGGATAATTAAAAGTATTTTCAGCAATAAATTCTTTATTGAATTCGGGATACTTAGCATAAGTTATGCTTGTGTCGTTACCGAGTAAAGACCATAATTCTTCAGCAATATGTGGTGCATAAGATGAAACCAAGATTGCAAGCGGTTCAAGAATTTCTCTTTTATTACACTTAAGTTCGGAGAGTTCGTTTACACAGATCATAAAAGTACTGACCGCCGTATTAAAAGAAAATCTTTCAATATCGTCCTTTATCTTTTTAATGGTTTTATGTAAAACTTTTAATTCTTCCTTTGAAGCTTTTGCATCTGAAATTTTAAAATTATTTGATTCGTCGTGATACAATCGCCATAGTTTTTTAATAAACCTAAAAACTCCTTCTATACCTTTTGTATCCCAAGGCTTGTGTGTTTCTAACGGACCAAGAAACATTTCATATAATCTGAGAGTATCTGCTCCGTATTCGTCAATTAAATAATCTGGATTTTGAACGTTATGCTTGGATTTTGACATTTTTTCAACTTCCCAACCACAAACATATTTCCCATCTTCAAGAATAAATTCTACATTATTATATTCAGGTCGCCACTTTTTAAAATCATCAATATTTAAAATATCATTATCAACAAAATTGATGTCAACATGTAATGGTGTTGAAAATAACTTTCTGTCTTTTACTCCATGCGAAACAAATAATGGTTTGAGTTCACGGATTTCGTGGCGATTAAAAATTACTCCTTTATTTTTATCTTCAAATGCCTCAAAAGTTTCATCAATTACTGCTTCGATATTCTCAATAATATCAGCAATAGGAATAAGAATCAATTTTTTATTTGTTGTTTTGATGTACTTTTTATAAAATGATTCAAGTTTTTCAAGTTTCTTTTGACTTTTGATCTCAACAATTAAATTCTCTTTTTTGTTATAGAAATCAAATTTTCTGTGACCATCCTGATAATTTCTGACGAATTCATGTTCTAATTTGTTCTTTTTTATGAATTCCCAAAGTAAATATTCAGCATATTTTTCCATATTTACTCTATAAACAAAACTGCTTCTACCCTGTATTTTACCTTGGTTAATGAGCTTTTTGTAAGGTTCATCTTTACAAACCATTCCAATATCGAACAAAAATTTATTCCAGAAACGCGAATATATCAAATGCCCGGTTCCATGCTCGTCGCCACCAATGTAGAGGTCAACATTTTGCCAGTATTGATTTGCTTCTTTTGAGAAATACTCATTATCGTTTTTTGGATCCATATAACGCAAATAATACCCACTTGAACCGGCAAAGCCGGGCATAGTATTAGTTTCGAGGGGATAGCCATCTTTTGTTTTCCAGTTTTTGGCACGTGCCAGAGGTGGTTCTCCGCTTTTTGTCGGCAGATATTTATCTACCTCAGGAAGTTTGAGAGGAAGTTCTTTTTCGTCTAAAACATAAGGCATTCCATCTTTATAATAAACAGGAAACGGCTCGCCCCAATATCGTTGTCTGCTGAAAATTGCATCACGAAGACGGAAATTGATTGTCCCGTAACCTGCATTTTTTTCTTCAAGTTTTTTAATAACTGCTTTGATAGCATCTTTCACTTCCATTCCGTCAATGAAATCGGAATTCATCATTTTGCCGGTTTTGGCATCATAAGATTCTTCAGAAATATCACCACCCGAAACCACCTGAATAATCGGAATATCAAAATGTTTTGCAAAAGCATAATCGCGACTATCGTGTGCCGGTACAGCCATAATTGCTCCTGTTCCGTATCCGGCAAGCACATAATCGGCAATCCAGATAGGAATTTTTTTCCCGTTGAGGGGATTAATTCCATAAGCTCCGGTAAATACGCCTGTGATATTTTTTACTTCTGCCATACGTTCTCTTTCCGAACGATTTTTTGATCGGGTAACATACTTATCAACTTTTTCTTTTCTTTCGGGAGTTGTAATCTTTTCAACAAGTTCGTGCTCTGGAGCAAGAACCATGTATGTGGCTCCAAATAAAGTGTCGGGGCGAGTTGTAAAAACGGAAATAGAATCTGCAACTTCATTTCCATCTTCTTCTTTTAGGGAGAAAGTTTGGGAGGGGTGAAATGTTACCATAGCTCCTTCGCTTCTTCCTATCCAATTTCTCTGAACTTCTTTTAATGAATCTGTCCAGTCAACTTTTTCCAGCCCGTCAAGTAATCTTTGAGCATAGGCAGTAATTCTTAACGACCATTGTTTCATTAATTTTCGTTCAACAGCATGCCCGCCTCTTTCCGAACAACCGTCTTTCACCTCATCGTTTGCAAGTACGGTTCCCAGATCAGGACACCAGTTTACCATTGTTTTCGAAATATATGCAAGTCGATAATTTAACAATATTTCCTGCTGTTGTTTTTCGGTTTTCGATTTCCATTCTTCAGCTGAAAAAATTTCTATTTCATCACAAGCTGCATTAATATTTCTGTTTCCTGTGGTTTCAAATTCTTTAATCAGAGAATCTATTGGTTGAGCTTTATCTTTATTTTTATCATACCATGAGTTGAATAATTGGATAAAAACCCACTGTGTCCATTTGTAATAATGAGGATCACAAGTTCTTACTTCTCTGTCCCAATCATAGGAAAAACCAATATTATCAAGTTGCTCTCTGTATTTTTCAATATTTTTATTAGTTGTAATTTCAGGGTGTGTTCCCGTTTGAATTGCATATTGTTCAGCCGGCAGACCGTAAGCGTCAAATCCCATGGGATGCAAAACGTTAAAACCTTTAAGTCGTTTATATCTTGAATAAATATCTGATGCAATATATCCTAATGGATGACCAACATGTAATCCTGCCCCGGAAGGATAAGGAAACATATCAAGAACATAATATTTTGGTTTGTTATGATCGATCTCCGTTTTATAAGTCTTGTTTGTACTCCAGTACTTTTGCCATTTCTTTTCTATCTCTCTGAAGTTGTATTCCATTTTGTTTTTAATATTATCAGATATAATTAATTATTTGAATTTGCGAAATTAAAAAAAAGAACAGTAAACTCATGTTTATTTGTATTTTTACATATAAAAACACTTTTATGCTTGAAAAAAGAATAATATGGGCTACCACCAGATCGGTACTTGAAACAAATAAGTACAAAAACAAACGTAGCGGTAAAAGAAGTAAAAGTCACTGGACTTTATTTGAAAGGCTTTTGAGCGTTTTTGTTTTATTTTTAAAAATATCCGGTTTATATAAAAAAGGACAGCAAAATGCCCGGAATATCAAAATAAAAAAAATTGAACTTGAATTTGAAAACCTTCCTTCTTCTTTTAATAATTATAAAATACTTCATCTTTCCGACCTTCATATCGACAGCCTTCCGGGACTTGATAATATTATTTGTAAGAAAATAGAATCTCTTAATTACGATGTTTGTGTTCTTACCGGAGATTATCGGAGAAGCATCAGCGGGAGTTTCAAAAGTATTATGCGTCCAATAAAAAAAATTGTTGATTCTATTAATGCTAAAGATGGGATTTTTGCAGTTTTGGGTAATCATGATACTTATATTATGGCTGAATATGAGGACAGATTAGGCATAAAATTATTGATAAACGAAACAATTTTTATTGAAAAAGGAAAAGATAAAATTGCCATCACCGGAACCGATGACCCGTTTTATTATTTTACCGATCAGGCGATTATGTCTCTCGACGAACATATTAAACATTTCAAAATAGCATTAGTGCATACTCCCGAATTATTTGATGTTGCTGCAGATAATAATTACAATCTTTATTTGTGCGGACATACGCACGGAGGACAAATTTGTTTGCCCGGAGGTATTCCAATAATTACACATCAATTTGATGATAAGAAATTTATTAAAGGTTTGTGGAAAGTGAAAAATATGATTGGATATACAAGCCCGGGTTGTGGTGTTTCAGGTATTCCCGTGAGGTTTAATAATTTTGGAGAGATTACTTTGTTTACGCTAAAGGGGAAAGGATGATTGGGGGAAATAAGGGAAATAAGTGGAAATTTGAGAAAAAATGAATTACGAATTTCGATTAACGAATGTCGAATATCGAAGTATATGTCTTATCCTGGAAAAGGTCTACATAATTTTTAATAATTATGTTAAAAGATAAAAGGACAGTTAAACGTTACAGTGAACATTTCAAATTAAAAATACTTTCAGAAGTAGAGCAAGGAAAGTATAATAAAAATGAAATAAC
>DAOVNY010000078.1 GCA_030630005.1 Bacteroidales bacterium
AAATGGCAGATGAATTGAATAAACCACCCTACAACAAAGGATTATCCTTTCCTAAACTTAAAAATGTAGAGGGTAAAGAAATTCCAGATGGAGAAATCTGCAACTGGACAACATTGTCAGGCAATATTTTACGCCAAGAGCTTTGATAAAACAATGGTAGCTTGTGTACAATTAGAAAAGACAACAGGTAAAAAAGTAATTTCAAATAAAAATGCAAAATCAATAAAACCACCTGAGAATAAGAAATTAGATAAATAATCCTGAAATCATAATTAGCAAAATTATTACAATTTTTGATAATATGGATTTGTAAGTAGAATATTTAATTTGTTTTTGTATATTTGTGTTTTTAAAATATGAAATATTATCTTCTAAATATAAAAGCGTTATTATTAACACATTAACAAAACAAACTACGATGGACAAAGGCGAAATAATACGTGTAGTGTGGTGAATATTTAGGAGTTAGGCAAAATACTGACCTATCTATCAGGAGAAAAAATTAATTGATCAAAAAATGAATAAAAAGGAGACTAAAAGGCAACATTTTGTTCCCAAAACTTATTTAAGAAAGTTCAGCATTGAACGTAAAGAAGGTCAGTATCAAATTTTTGCAGCACCGAAAAACAATATTGAGAAGATTTTTCCTGCTAACATTGCAAGTATATGCGTTCATAATAATTTGTATACGTTGCTGGGTGAAACGGAAGAAGAACGAATGTTGATTGAAAAATTCTATGGCGATTCATACGAAAGCAAATACAATAAGATGTATGAGATTCTTACAGATGACAATTTCCGAGACATTTCAAAAGAAGACAACGAATTTATTGTTTCCTCAATAATTACAATGTTCTTTAGAACAACAAGATTAATTTCTGAGCATAATGACCTTATGTATAGAGTCTTTGAGAGAATAGTTCAAATGTGCGAACATACAGGCAAAGATTATTACATGTTTGAAAATGAAAAATTCATGCTAAATGGAAGATCTGCTGAACAATTACTATTCGATCATAAAAAAGAAAGTCGAGTTCCTCATGTAATAACCCAATTAGATGTAGCACTAAGACTTATTCAAATTCGGAAAAACAATTCAATATCAGTAGTGAAGATTAAACAAAATGGTCCAGAATTTATAACTTCAGATAATCCAGTAACATTATATAATTTTGATTCTCGACATATTGCTCCATTTGACCCCACAAACACTATTTCTATGCCTCTTAATGGTCAATACAAAGTAATTGTTTATCCTTATCCAAGTTTTGGATACATTTCGAGAATGCACCATAACGATACCTTGTCATATTCTGAAGTATTAACCACCGGTTATAAACAATTAGAAAGTTTAGAAAAATTTATTTTAGGCACTAAAAATGGGCTTAATGAATTTGTTAAAATAAAGAAAAGAACCGATGAAATGGCAGACATATCAGAAGAGCAAAAAAAGGAATTAGAAAAAATAAAAAAAATTGCAAGAGACTTAGGAATTCTACCATAAAAGTACTTTGCCTAACACCTAAGCATATAAAAATCCCGTAGTGCGCTACATCTACGGTTTTTATATGCATCGTTGTGCCGCATGCTACATAGAAATCCAAACATAAACCAAATAAAATATGAAAAGAATATTAACATTACTTTTTTTACTTGTAGTTGGCTTCACAAACGCCAATGACATAGTGGTTCTTACATCTGATGGAGAAAAACAAGATACTAATTTAATAACAAATAGAAAAGGTTTACATATTGGATTCCATGTTGCTCCTGGATTGGGAGTGATAAAAGGAAAAAGTACAGCATTTGAAGAATATGATTTTTTGCCCACGATTGAACTTGATTACAACGAAAGATTTGGAATCGCTGGTGGGTTTGATTTGAAGTACTTTTTTAATCAATTTATTGGTATAAAGACGGGTGCAGGTGTTGAGTACATCATTTACAACGTTGAAGGTACTATTATAGACTACGATGAATTTCTGAGTATTTATGATTATAAATTAACAAACATTACTATTCCTCTTCAATTTGTATTGACAACAGGTGAAAGGAATAAAGTTGGGTTTTTTTTTACTACAGGATTGATAGCTTGTTTCCCAGTTAATTCAAGTTATTCGTTTAGTATAGAACAAAATAATAGTTTTCCTGTGTCAGGTGAAGGGAACAAAAATGACGAACTGAATAATGTTTTAGTTTCATTTGTTGGTTCACTTGGTATCAATATTCCTTTAAGTAATTCTTTGAGTATGAATATTGAAGGATTTACTCATTTAGGGTTGACTGACTATTATACGTATGACGATCCTACCAACCTAAGAATGTATGGACTTCAAATCGGTTTAAGTTTTAAGACGAAGAAATAATAGATTACTATTTCAGAGGAATAATAATCTGCCGGTTTTTTAGTACGCTTAAATCGGATTATATTTGTCTGATTATTAAAGAAACTGTGGACTATTAGACGAACTGCCGATTAGAATATTTGTTTAAATTATACGAGCGTATGATAGCATAGGAAAAAGAGTAAAGTACTTTGTTTGTAACAGAGAAAAAAACCCGAAAAATGAAAAAAATTATGGATAACAAAAAATTAAAGAAGGAAATGAAACGGTGACAAATTGTCACCAGTTGAAAATGCTTGCCAAAGATGGAAAAATGAGAATGACTGATGTTGCTGATACAGAACAGCTTTTAAGACTAATACAATCAATTCCTTCACCCAAAGCAGAACCATTTAAACAATGGTTAGCAAAAGTTGGTGCTGAAAGAATTGATGAAATAGAAGACCCTGAACTGGCTTTTGAACGTGCAATGGAAACGCAGCTCGTGTACAATTAGAAAAGACAACAGGTAAAAAAGTAATTTCAACTAAAAATGCAAAAAATCTATTAGATAAATCTAATAATAAAAAAATTGAGAATGCGTAGAAAATATAATACTTAAAATCTTAAATCATAAATCTTAAATCATAAATCATAAATCGTAAATCAATCAGATTTCTCCTTTAAAAACAAAAGTTACAGGACCTTCTAACCGGATATCTGAGAATTTATTTTGGATGTTTTTAAAAGAAACTTTTAAGTTTCCGCCTTTAGTTATAATTTCAAAGCTTTCCTGACCGGGAATTTTAAAAGATGCTGCAACGGCAGAAGCAGTAACACCGGTTCCACACGAAAGAGTTTCGTTTTCAACTCCTCTTTCATAAGTGCGAACATAAAGTTTGTTGTTTTTAATTTCTACAAAATCAACATTAGTGCCGTTTTTATCGAAAATAGTCTGATGACGTAGTTTCTTGCCTTCACCAATCACATCATAATTATCAATGTCATTAACAAATTTTATATAGTGAGGCGAACCTGTGTTCATGAAGTAATTACCGTTATGAATTTCAATATTATCAACATCATTCATCAATAATCTTACAATAGAAGTTTTATTGCGATTTTCAATTATTTCCCCTGAATGTTTGCCGTCAATAGTCGAAAATTCAGTTTTGTTTTTAATGATACCGATATGTTTTGCAAATGCAATAATACACCTTCCTCCATTTCCGCACATAGTTCCTTCTTTACCGTCGGCATTAAAATATTTCATTTCAAAATCATACTTCTCATGATAATTTAACAGTATAAGTCCGTCAGCACCAATGCCAAATCTGCGATCGCATAAATTTGAAATCAATTTTTGGGAAATATCAAAAACAGGGTTTCTGTTGTCAATAATTATAAAATCATTTCCCGTTCCTTCATATTTGTAAAAATTAATTTTCATAATATTATCTGTTAAACAAATAACCGTTTTTATGTATCCTTTATGTTAAGATATTCGTATAAGAATACGGTTTGATTTTTGAAAAAAACAATTGTTTTTATTTTCACAAAAATATACAAATAAACTAACATCGAAAAAGAGAATAAAAAATATTAATAATAAATTTTGTTAAACAAAAAATAATTATTACTTTTGTATGCTAAAAATTAAAATTTTACTATCCTGATTTACAATTAGTTGAGATAAAAAAGAATTGATTATGAGACAGCTTAAAATTACCAAATCAATAACTAACAGGGAAACAGCTTCCTTGGATAAATATTTACAAGATATTGGTAGGGAAGAATTAATTACGGCTGATGAAGAAGTTCAGTTGGCACAAAAAATAAAAACAGGCGATCAGGATGCTCTTGAAAAACTTACAAAGGCAAATCTTCGTTTCGTTGTTTCTGTTGCCAAGCAATATCAAAATCAGGGTTTAAGTTTGCCGGATTTAATTAATGAAGGAAACCTTGGTTTAATAAAAGCTGCAAAAAGATTTGACGAAACAAGAGGATTCAAATTTATCTCTTATGCAGTATGGTGGATCAGGCAGTCAATTCTTCAGGCACTTGCTGAGCAATCAAGGATAGTAAGACTTCCGTTAAATCAGGTTGGCTCATTAAATAAGATTAAAAAAGCATCTTCAAAACTTGAACAAAAGTTTGAAAGACCACCATCTCCTGATGAAATCGCTGACCAGCTTGAACTTCCTGAACATAAAATTTCATTTGCCATGAAGATCTCTACGAGATATGTTTCTATGGATGCTCCTTTAACACAGGATGAGGATATGAAATTTCTTGATGTTTTTGTTTCTGATGATAATCCTGTTACTGATTCTGACTTAATGCATGAATCACTTGGAAAAGAGATTGCAAGATCACTTTCAACTTTGAGCGAGAAAGAAAGAGATGTAATTAATCTTTACTATGGTATTGGTGCTAATCACGAACATACTCTCGAAGAAATTGGTGCAAAATTTGATCTTACACGCGAGAGAGTCCGCCAAATCAAAGAAAAAGCTATCAGAAGATTGAAACATAACTCAAGAAGTAAATTGTTGAAATTTTATTTAGGTTAATAAGCACTAATTAAATCCGACTTTACAAAATTGTTAAAAAAAAATGGATTACGGGGAATTGATTGTTTCTTGTAATCCTTTTTTTTATTAATTTTGAAAACGCTTATAACTAATACAATTTATTAATTATTAAATTTCGATATTATGCCCGATTCAAGTAAAAACAACGGTTCCAATCAAAATTATGAATTTTCATTGAATAAATGGATAGAGGAAGAAAAAATTGCTATCGAATTCATAAATGTATTAACTAAATTATTTTATGACAAATCAGTTGAATTAACCTTTTTCCGAACTCAACTATTTGACAGAAGTGCAAGTATTGTTTTACACAGACATTCTTATTCCAAAAGATTGATTAGTAAACAATTAGATATCAAAGTATCACTTGATTTAGCTAACGCAATATATTCCTTAAAAATTCCTCCAACTAAGATTGATATTGGTAAACTGAATATGGAATTTTCTGACTTAAATAATAAGATCAAGGATGCCAAAGAATTTGTTAAGTCGGAATTAAGTGAAATTATTAATAAAAAACCTACTTATAATAAACCTGTTGATGTTGTTCTTTATGGTTTTGGCAGAATAGGAAGATTATTAGCAAGAGAATTAATTATTCAGGGTAATGGTTCACAGTTAAGGGTGCGTGCTATTGTTGCCCGAAAAAATTCGGGGGAGGCTTTAAAGAAAAGAGCTTCTTTATTCAGACATGATTCAATTCACGGACCTTTTAGAGGTGTTGCTGTCGAAGATGTTGATGAAAATACAATTTATGTTAACGGTCATCATGTTAAGATGCTTGAAGCAAATAATCCTGAAGATATTGATTATGAAGCTGAAGGTATCTTTAATGCGTTATTGATTGATAACACCGGAGTTTTTAGAACAAGAAATGAATTAGAAAGACACTTGAAGGCAAAAGGTATCAGCAGAGTTTTACTGACAGCTCCTGCAAAAGGTGATGTTCCAAATATTGTTTATGGTGTTAATCATCTGGAATTTGATGTTGATAAAAATAATATTTATTCAGGAGCTTCTTGTACAACTAACGCTGCTGTCCCTGTTATTTCAGTCATCGAAAAAGAATTGGGAATTGAAAAAGGTCACTTAGAAACTATTCATTCTTATACTAATGATCAAAATCTTCTCGATAATTTTCATAAAAAGCATCGTAGAGGTAGGTCAGCTCCCGTAAATATGGTTATTACAGATACCGGTGCTGCTTCTGCTACAGTAAAAGTTATTCCAAAATTAAAAGGAAAACTTACCGGCAATGCTGTTAGAGTTCCTACACCAAATGTCTCATTAGTAATTCTTGCATTAACTGTGAAAAAAGAAACTTCAGTTGAAAATTTAAATAATATTATGAAAAAAGCTGCTTTTGAAGGAAATCTGGTTGAGCAGATACGTTATTCAAATGCTTATGATGCAGTTTCAACTGATTTTATTGGTGATCCGGCTGCCTCTATTTATGACAGCCTTGCTACAAAAGTATCAGAGGATAAGAAAAATATAGTTGTGTATTTATGGTATGATAACGAATTTGGATATACAATTCAGGTAATAAGAGTTGCAAAATATGTTGCAAAAGTTCAACGATTCGCATATTATTAAAAACTATGGCAAACACTAAATATATATTTGTAACGGGTGGTGTAAGTTCATCACTCGGAAAAGGAATTATTTCTGCATCATTAGCAAAATTATTAAAAGCGAGAGGATATTCAACTACGATTCAAAAACTCGATCCATACATTAATGTTGATCCGGGAACGCTTAATCCTTATGAACACGGTGAATGTTATGTTACCGAAGATGGAGCTGAAACCGATCTTGATCTTGGTCATTATGAAAGATTTTTGAATACTAATACTTCACAGGAAAATAATGTAACTACCGGAAGAATTTATCAAACCGTTATAAATAAGGAAAGAAGAGGAGATTATCTTGGCGAAACAGTACAGGTTATCCCTCATATTACCGATGAAATAAAACGTAGTGTAAGGCTACTTGGGCAAAGCGGAAAATATGATTTTGTTATTACTGAAATTGGTGGTACTGTTGGTGATATTGAGTCTTTGCCATATATCGAAGCTGTAAGACAGATCAGATGGGAAATGGGCAAAGACTGTGCAGTTGTACATCTTACATTAGTGCCATATCTTGCTGCAGCCGGTGAATTAAAAACCAAACCAACTCAACATTCGGTAAAAACAATGCTTGAGCAAGGAGTTCAACCCGATGTTATTGTTTGCCGTACCGAGCATCATCTGCCAGGATCATTACGAAAGAAAATTGCATTATTTTGTAATGTTTCACCAAGTTCTGTGATTGAATCTATTGATGCTAAATCAATTTATGATGTGCCTTTATTAATGAGGGAAGAAGGTTTGGATATTGAAGTATTAAATAAAACCGAGATGCCGCGAAGATCCGATCCCGATTTAAAATCATGGGAAAAGTTTTTGTTTAAACTAAAGAATCCTACTGAGAAAGTTACTATAGGTCTTGTTGGTAAATATATCGAATTGCAAGATGCTTATAAATCTATTAATGAGTCATTTGTGCATGCAGGTGCTATGAATCAATGCAAAGTAGATGTTAAACTTATACATTCTGAAGATGTTAATCAGAAAACAAAAAATCAGAAATTAAAAGATATTGACGGAATACTTGTTGCGCCCGGTTTTGGTGGCAGAGGAATAGATGGAAAAATAGTTGCTGCACAATATGCACGTGAGAACAAAATTCCTTTCTTAGGAATTTGTCTCGGTATGCAATGTGCTGTTATTGAATTTGCCAGAAATGTTCTTGGATACACAGATGCCCATTCAACAGAAATGGAACCAAAAACCAAATATCCTGTCATTGATATTATGGAAGAGCAGAAAGATATTGATAATAAAGGTGGTACTATGCGATTAGGAGCGTATCCTTGCCGTTTACAGAAGGGAAACAAGGTTTATGATATTTATAAAAAAACTGATATCTTCGAACGTCACCGACATCGCTTTGAATTCAATAATAAATACATCGAAGAATTTAGAAAAGCAGGCATGATGCCAGTTGGTATTAATCCTAAAGATAATCTTGTCGAAATTGTTGAAATTTTCGATCATCCATGGTTTGTTGGAGTTCAGTTCCACCCGGAATATAAAAGTACTGTTGCCGAACCTCATCCTTTGTTTGTTGGATTTGTGAAAGCTGTTCTGGAAAATAAAAAATAATGTTTGATCCTTGATCCTTGATACTACATTCTTAAGACTGTGTACTAATAGGTTGCTAACCTTTTTTAGGTTAGTAACCTTAAATTTTTTGTTACTACTAAGAATCCATTTTTACATAATACTTGGTTTTTTTCTTTTTCACAATTAAGGTTACCAACCATTTGAAAAGTTGGCAACCTACCGTTGAAATATCAATTTTGATTCTTGATACTTTATCGTTTAGCAATTCAAAAAATTTAGAACTCCTGACTTAGCGTAATTTACTGTGTCGTAAATTTATTAGAATTTATAAATTTCATTAAAAGGTGCAGAGCACCGAAAACATTTGTAGTAAAATTTAGCGGCTCTGCCGCAATAATGCACAATAAATTTATTTTTACGAAGAAAAGGTACTAATAGTTTGAAATACAAGTAAAAGGTCAGGAGTTCTGAAATTCTATATAGAACAGATTATTTATTAGTAAATCAAAAATCCTCAAAATTCCCTTAAAATTTTTATCTTTGCAGCCTTAAAAAAAGGACTTAAAAAATATTAGTATGAATAAAGATACGATAATTGGATTAATATTAATAGCAGCCGTTTTTATCGGATGGAGTATTTGGATGTCACCCTCGAAAGAAGAACTTGCTGAAAAAAAGCACAGGCAAGATTCTGTTCTGACGGTTCAGAGAATCAAAGATTCTTTAGCTTATGTAAAGAAAATAGAACAAAATATTCTTGCAAATACTCAGAAAGATGTTGTGCCGCAACAAAGAGTAGAAGTTGTCAAAACTGAGGTTTCTGAAAATGTAAACAAAGAAAAATTTGGCGTGTTTGCTAATTCTTCTGCCGGAGAGGATAAAATATTTTATCTTGAAAATGATGTTTTTAAAATTAATATCTCATCACAAGGTGGCAAAATACAATCTGTTGAATTAAAAAATTATGATACTTACGACTCTCTTCCTCTTATTTTATTCGATTCTGATTCAGCATATTTTGGTTTTAATTTCTTTGCGTTAAACAGATTGTTAAATACCAACGATCTATATTTTCGCCCGTATTGGTCGGATAGTTTTATATCAGGAAGCGAAAAAATGTCTGTTTCCGGAGCTGATTCGGTTGTTTTTGCCATGCGACTTTATCCTGATAAAGATGAAAATACATTGGATAAAAGTAAATATATCGAGTATTTATACACAATGAAAGGTGATAATTATATGCTTGGCTTTTCAATAAATATTGTTGGAATGCAAGATATTATTTCAACGAGATTAAATACCCTTGATCTTATTTGGAAAAACGATTTGCGAAAACAAGAAAAAACCGTTGATCGTTGGAATGGACCTACAATTTATTATAAATATTATAAAGCTGATGTTGATTATTTATCCGAAACTAAAGATGATGAGAAAAAGTTAGATACAAAAGCTAAATGGATATCATTTAAGCAGCATTTCTTTTCGTCAATACTTATTGCCGAAGATTATTTTATGGATCCTGAAATTGAGGTTTATACAGATCCAAATCCAACATCCGACAGATATTTGAAATCAATGAATGCAATGGTTGGACTTCCTTATGCGAATCAGGCATATCAAAGTATTCCTATGTCGTTTTATTTCGGGCCGAATAAATATAAATTGTTAAAGAAATATCATCAGGATTTCGAAAGGCAAATTCCTTTGGGTTGGAGTTTTTTCCTATTAGCATGGGTGAATATTTATGCTGTACTTCCGGTATTTAATATTTTGGAAGGAACCGGAATGAATTATGGACTGATTATTCTTATACTTACACTTCTGCTAAAACTATTTTTATTTCCAATTGCATATAAAACATATAAATCTTCGGCAAAAATGAGATTACTCAAACCCGAGATTGATGAGATAACAAAGAAATTTCCGAAGAAAGAAGATGCAATGAAAAAGCAACAAGCTACCATGGCATTGTATAAAAAGGCAGGGGTGAATCCTATGGCAGGATGTGTCCC
>DAOVNY010000192.1 GCA_030630005.1 Bacteroidales bacterium
ATTTTTTTTTATCGAACGACAAAAATAATAAAATAATTCAATATTTTATTTTTTTCATCTTAAGATTTTTTCCCTTGTATCCACAGATATTATTGATGATCTTTTGCTTTTTGTATCATCAAAAAGCTTACGGTAAGTAATATGACGCTTAGCAAACTTTGAACCGGTTGATTCGTGTAAAGCCTGCATTTTGGGATTAAAATCACCAACCCACGAAAGTTCAAGTTCGTTATAATGAGGTCGTTTATCCATAATGTTTTTCATGTGCCAGAATATTCCGGATTCAATTCCATATTTCTGAAATTCAGGTATTACTCCCATAACTGTTACACGGGCTCTTGTAATGGTATTTCGTTTTTTGTAATAAAGAAATTTTAATTTATTTAAAAGATGCATCTTGCCATTTAAATGTTTAAATATTTGATTAACATCCGGCAACATTATTAAAAAAGCTATTGGTCTTTCTTTATTATAAACTATCCATATAAATTCTTCTTCAAGAATGGGTTTGGCTTTTCTAAGAGTTTCCTTCATATCCTCAACTTCGACAGGCGTAAAGTTTTCATGAAATTTCCATGCATTATCGTAAATCTCTTTAATATCACGGATATATTTTTCGGTTTTGGAATATCTAAAATGTTCAAAATTATAATCCGGTTTTTTACATATCCACTCAGCAATTTTCCAAAATCTTTCGGGAAAGGGTTTTTTAATATCCAAGTGATTTGTTACCTGCTCGAAATATTTTGTAAATCCGTATTTTTCAAAAAAGTCTTTATAATAAGGATGATTATAACTCATACCATAACTGGGATGTGTATATCCCTCAACCAAAAGACCCCAAAAATTATCATTCTCGCCAAAATTTATGGGACCATCCATTGCTTTCATACCTCTTTTACTTAACCATTTTCTACATTTATCGAACAAAAGAAATGCAGTTTTTTCATCATTAATACATTCAAAAAACCCCATTCCACCGGTTGGCTGATCAAAATTAAATGCCTTTTTCTCATTAATAAAAGCAGCCACTCTCCCAATCAATTTACCATTATCATTAAGCAATATCCATCTAATGGCATCGCCATGCGAATAAAAAATATTTTTTTTAGGATCGAAAATATCATTAATGTCCGAATCCAGCGGACACACCCATACCGTATCATTTTTGTAAATTATTCTTGCAACATCAAGAAATTGTTTTGCAGTCTTTTTATCTTTTACTTCAACTAATTGCATGTGATTGATTTTTATTTATAGCAAAAATAATATTTTATTATATCATAAAACCAATATTCCTTTCGTTATATTTTATATATTTTTGTGCTTTATTTGAAGTAAAACATTAATTGAAAAGTGAAAAGAATACATTTACTTATAATAAAATCATATCTGGGTCCTTTGCTGATGACTTTCTTTATCGCATTATTCATCCTTGATATGCAATTTTTATGGAAATATGTTGATGACCTTGTCGGGAAAGGATTGGAATGGCAGATGATAGGAAGACTTCTTTTTTATGCTTCCTCCACTTTTGTTCCTATGGCTCTGCCACTTGCAATTTTATTATCATCGCTTATGACCTTTGGTAATCTTGGCGAACATTATGAACTTGTAGCCATGAAAGCTGCCGGAATATCTTTAAAAAAAATAATGGCACCTTTAGTAATATTGTCAATCGTAATCAGCATTTCAGCATTTTATTTCTCGAATAATGTTTTACCGGGCGCAAATCTAAAATTTCAGTCCTTATTATATGATATAAGAAAACAAAAACTCGCCTTTAATATTAAAGAGGGTATTTATTATAACGGACTGAACAATTACACAATCAGGATAGGGAAAAAAGACAAGGACGGTATTCATATTGCGGATGTTATGATTTATAATCATTCGAAAAGAATGGGTAATATTGATGTAACCGCAGCAAAAACAGGCAAGATGGAATCTACTCCTGATGGAAGATATATTATTTTTACCTTATATGACGGTTATAATTATCAGGAAAAAGTTGATGTAAAAGGATACCGAATATCATTACCATTCCAACGAACAAAATTCAAAGAGGAATACCGCCGTTTTGATCTTAAAGAGTTCGAGTTAAATCATACTGATGAAAATCTTTTTAAAGATCATTATCTTATGCTTAATCTGGATCAGTTAAAAAAATCTATTGACTCTTTATCAAATAAATTAAGCAAAGAACAAGTTAAATTTTCTACTAATTATCTGAGAAATCACAAACTATATTCAAGAATTGATACCACTATTAAAGTTGATACACTAAAACCGCTCAAGGCAGATTTTTTATCAAATTTTGATAATTCAGCAAAACAAAAAATAGCTGAGTATGCTGTAAATTCTGCACAGATTGCCGGAAGAAACGTTAAAGATCATAAGAAATCATTTATTAAAAAAAACGAAAAGATCATAAAACATTGGGTTGTCTGGCATAAAAAATTCACATTGTCTTTTGCCTGTTTTGTACTTTTCTTTATTGGGGCTCCGCTTGGCGCGATAATTCGTAAAGGAGGATTAGGATTGCCGGTTGTAATCTCGGTATTGTTCTTTATCATTTTTCATATTACTTCCATCACCGGAGAGAAATATGCAAAAGCATTAGTACTTGATCCGGCTGTTGGAATGTGGATTTCTTCGGCTGTTTTGCTTCCAATAGGAATATTCCTGACTTATAAAGCAACTACCGATTCGCCATTGCTTGACACCGATGCGTGGAGGAAAATATTTAGAAATCTGAAATCATAAATCTAAAATGAAAATTCTTCTACTTTGCAACAAATCTCCTTACCCTCCCAAAGAAGGTGGACCTATCGCCATGAATGCAATTATTGAAGGTCTTGTAAAAGCGGGGCACAAAGTTAAAGTTCTTGCCATCAACACAAATAAATACAATATTGATGTAAATAAAATACCATCCGAATACAGAAAAAAAACTGAAATAGAAACAGTTTACATTGATCTTTCAATAAAAATTGTTGATGCTTTTTTAAATCTTTTTACAAAAAAATCATACCATGTTCAAAGATTTATTTCTAATGATTTTGACAAAAAAATAATTGAAATCCTTAGCGGGAATAAATTTGATATTATCCAGCTCGAAACTTTGTTTATTACACCTTATATTAATACTATCCGAAAATATTCAAAAGCACGTATCGTACTCCGCGCCCATAATATCGAATATTTGATTTGGGAAAGAGTTGCTAAAAGCTGCAAAAACCCATTAAAAAAGTTTTACCTGAACCATCTCTCAAAAACATTAAAAAATTATGAAATTCAGGCATTAGAGAAATATGACGGCATTGCAAGCATTACAAAAAAAGATGCTGATGACCTGAAAAATCTGGGAACAAAAACCCCTGTCATTGATATTTCTTTTGGGATAGATGCAGAACAATTCAAAGTTGATAATTCAAAAACCGAATTCCCTTCGCTTTTTCATATCGGTGCAATGAACTGGATACCAAATGAAGAAGGTATAAAATGGTTTCTTGAAAATGTTTGGGAAAAGATACATAAGGAATTTCCCGAGCTAAAGTTTTACCTTGCCGGAAGAGAAATGCCTCAATGGCTTTACAATTCAACATTTCCGAATGTAGAAGTTCTGGGAGAAGTAGAAAGTGCCACAGACTTTATTAAATCGAAATCGGTGATGATAGTTCCGTTACTTTCGGGAAGCGGGATACGGATAAAAATAATAGAAGGTATGGCAATGGGAAAAACAATAATTTCGACAACGATTGGTGCCGAAGGAATAAATTGCGAAAACGGGAAAAATATTTTGATAGCAAATACAGCCGATGAATTTTTAATGGCAGTTAAGAAATGTGTTGAAGACAAAGATTTTACAGAAGAAACAGGGGAAAATGCAAGATATTTAATAGATAAAGATCATAGCAATAAAAAAATTATTGAGCGTTTAACCAATTTTTATCAGGATATCTTATGATATTTGCAAGGGAAAAAAGTACTTGGAGTGCACTAAAGTTTGGAGTGACTAAAGTTAAAAAAATGGTAATTATCAATAACTTTAGTCACTTTAGTCACTCATAACTTTAGTCACTTTATTTTACTTGCAATCTATTTATTAAATACAAACATGAAAATATTTGTTCTTTTATCAAGAATACCATATCCACTGGAAAAGGGAGATAAATTACGTGCTTTTAATCAGATAAAATTTTTATCCGAAAACCACGAAATAATTTTATGCGCCCTTAATGATGATACAAAAGTTAATAAACAAAGTGCATTCCGGTTTCTTCAACCTTATTGTCGTTCGGTAACATTTATCGACCTTCCGAAAATTAAAAGAGCAACTAATATTATCAAAGCTTTGATAACAAATAAACCTCTTCAGGTTGGATACTTTTATAGTCGCAAAGCACATAAA
>DAOVNY010000179.1 GCA_030630005.1 Bacteroidales bacterium
ACATTTTTTAATTGACTGAAATTTTATTAATAGCATTTTTAAATATAAAGACAAACATTCGGAGGTGAAATGGCCAAAAAGCCACCTAATCTGATCTATGCTGTCGATGACAGCCCACCGATTCATAGCTTGATTCTTCTGGGTTTTCAACATGTTTCGATTTTTTTTATGTCGCTTGTGTTACCAGTAATAATCGTTAAACAACTCGGTTCGAATATTGATATGAATGCTGCAAGTGGATTCATCAGTTTAACAATGGTTTCGATAGGAGTTATCACGATTCTTCAGTCCTTGAAGAAAGGACCGATAGGTTCCGGTTATCTTTGTCCTTCAGTTTGTGGACCCTCATATATGGCAGCTTCGATGATGGCAGTGAATGCAGGCGGACTTCCTGTTCTTTTTGGTATGACCGGTTTTGTTGGAATTGTGGAGATGATTTTCTCACGAGTAATGCGCAAACTAAGGTTCTTATTCCCATCCGAGGTTACCGGTGTTATTGTTGTGATGGTTGGTATTGTAGTAATTCCAATTACCGTTAAAAATTTGTTAGGATTAAATGAGGGAGATACGGTAATTCAGGCTGAAAATGTTATTGTAAGTATTATTTCTGTTGCAGTAATGGTTGGGTTAAATATTTACACAAAGGGCAAATTGAAATTGTACAGTGTTCTAATTGGAATGATTGTGGGTTATATTTTATCCTACTTTATTGGAATAATTCCAGCATCAGATTTTGCAAGAATACAAGAAGCTAAACTGTTTGCAATTCCATATATGAAACATATTTCCTGGAAATTCAACTTTGCACTAATGATACCGTTTGTTGTTGCTGCGCTCAGTTCATCTTTTAAGACAGTTGGAGATTTAGCTACATGCCAGCGAATAAATGACCTGGAATGGAAAAGACCGGAGATGAAGTCTGTATCAAAAGGAATTCTCGCCGATGGTATTGGGGGTTTATTACCGGGTTTGATCGGAGGATATGGCACTTCAACTTCTTCAGCAAATGTTGGTTTATCCATTGCGACAGGAGCCACAAGCCGGAAAATTGCTTTCAGTGCAGGAGGGATAATAATAGCGTTGGCTTTGTTTCCGAAATTAGCTGGAGTTTTTCTTATAATGCCAAAACCGGTCATGGGTGCAACGTTGCTGTTTTCAGTAAGTTTCATGATTGTGGCAGGACTCAAAATAATAATATCAAGAATGCTTGATGGAAGAAAAACATTTTTGATTGGTGCTTCATTTATTATTGGATTAAGCGCTGATATGGTTCCGGGTATTTATGAAAATATACATTTCTGGTTACAACCGATATTTAGTTCATCACTTTCATTAGCAACTGTTACAGCAATTGTTTTAAACCTTATATTAAGGATTGGGATAACTAAACATAAAACTATAAATTTAGAAGTTGGTAAGGATTCATCCGAAAAAATATTCAATTTTATGCAAACTCAAGGAGGTGCCTGGGGTGCCCGCAAGGAAGTGATAAATAAAGCTACTTCTGCCATGAGCGAATTTATGCAAACTGCTTCATTAATAAAATTAAAGAAGGAAGAGATATCAATGTATGTGAAATTTGATGAATTCAATTTAGACATTAATATCACATATTTTGGAGATCCGTTTCCAATTTCATCATTAAGACCATTAAAAGAAGATTATAAAACTGATGAAGAAGCAAGCATAAAACTATCTTCATTTATTATAAAACAATATGTTGATAAAATTTCATTTTCTCAAAAAGAAGATCACACGATTTTACATCTTCATCTTGAGCATTAATAGATCATAAAAAATAATGTTCCGCACAAAAATTGTTTTATTGATTATTAGTATTCTTCTAATAAGTTCGATATTCTCAATGGTATTTACAAATTTTACCGTTAAAAAATCAATGCATAAAAACATTGAAAAATCTCTGAGAAAAGAACTCGAACTAATTAAAACGAACATTGAAAATGAATATAAAAGCATTGTTTTTCATAAGAATTATGCCAGGGGAAGATATAAAGAACAATTACAAAACGTTGTTAATATTGCTGTTACAAACATAAAATATTTTTATGATGATTTTAAAAAAGGGAATCTGACAAAAGAAGAAGCTCAGAAATTTGCTCTGGAAAGCGTTGAAGATTTTCGTTTTGGCAGTAATGATTATTTTTATATATATAACAGTGCAGGTATTGCCATATCGCATCCTGACCCTAACATCAAAGATTCTGATATGTCTGAGTTTTTAGATATAAAAGGAAACAATATCTGGGAAAATGTTAAAGAAACTGTAAAAAATACCGGAAAAGGTTTTACTTCATTTTGGTTTATTCATCTTGGAGAAACAATTCCTGTAGAAAAGCTTTCATACAATTATTTATTTAAAGAATGGAATTGGATAATCGGAACAGGAACTTATATTGATGATATTCAAAAGGAAGAAGACAAGCGACTTCTGGAAGTAATGAATGAATTGAAATATACTTTTTCTCGCTTTAAAATTGAAGAGTCAGGCTATTTTTTTCTTTTTAACAGCAAAGCAGACATTTTAATACATCCTACACTTTCGGGAAAAAATCTTGCTGATTTCAAACATCCGGTAACTGGAGATGACCATTTTGAAAAAATGATGACCGTGGGAAAAACACCAGGAACTTCTTATATTTATTTGTGGTATAAATCGGATTATCCCGGAAAATATATTTTCTGGAAAGAAGCTTATGTAACTTATTTTGAACCATTAGATTGGTATATTGGAGCAGCTTTTTATAAAGATGAAATTGAACTACCTGCACGAAAAATAATAATCAAACAAACGATATTAAATACCTTAATTTTTTTTATAAGTGTAATGCTCGCATTCCTTTTAATTCGAAGAATTACACGCCCCTTAAAAAAACTGACCAATTATGCTGATCTGCTTTCATCAACCGAATTTTCATCCATGAGTGAAACTGAAGCGAAAATAGAAAACATTGCATCAAGTCTAAAAGACGAAATCGGGAAATTAGCAGCTTCTTTGTCATTCATGATAAAATCATTAAGAACACACATCCAAAAATTAACTGAAACAACTGCCATAAAAGAGAAGATGGAAAGCGAATTACGAATTGCCCACAATATTCAAGAAGCAATGGTTCCTCAACCACCATTTCTTGTTCAGGATGAATTTGAACTTTACGCAGCACTTGAACCTGCAAAACAGATTGGCGGTGATCTGTATGATTTCTTTTTTATTGATGAGAACAAACTTTGTTTTTTAGTAGGAGATGTATCTAATAAAGGAATTCCTGCTGCCTTGTTTATGTCAAAAAGTAAAACCACAATAAAATTTCTTACTACTCTTTCTGAGAGTAAACAGATTTCACCTGCTGAAATTTTAAAGAAAGTTAATCTGGAACTTAATAAAGAGAACAAGTTATTCATGTTTGTAACTCTTTTTTTTGTTATTATAGAAATTGATTCCGGCAAATTGACTTATGCCAATGCAGGGCATAATTTACCACTTTTCATTAGAAATAAACAGGTTAAATTCTTTAAAAAAACTAAAGGTAAACCTCTCGGTATAAAACCGGATAGAACATACGAAGAACAGACAATTAATCTAAATCCTGATGATATAATTTTTCTTTATACTGATGGTGTTACAGAAGCAATGAATACAAAAAAGGAACTTTTTTCTGAAGAACGTCTTAAAAAAATTTTAGAGAAAAATGCATTAACTTCAACTGAAGAAATTACAAAATTAATACTGAAAAAAGTAAACGAACATTCTTCAAACTGTCCAAAATTCGATGATGTGGCGATTTTAACATTCAAATTCAAAGGGAAAAAAGGAGAGAGCAAACTTCACAAAACTATAAAAATAACAAACCAAATAAGCGAAATTAAAAAAGCAAAAGACCTTTTTCTTGAAATTGCGAAAAAAGATAAAATTAAAAAAAATATGATTTATGAAATTCTTTTGATCATTGAAGAAGTATTAAAAAACATTATTTTCTATGGATTCACAGATGAAATAGAACATTCAATTGAAATTGATTTTGTTATAAGAGACAATTTATTAACCATCATATTTACAGATGATGGGATCGCTTTTGATCCAGCAAAAGTAGAAATAAAATCCTTTAAATTAAAATCCGGGAAAAAACATATTAGCGGTAAAGGTATTAAAATCATTAAAAGTTATGCAGATATCTTTGAATATGAAAGAAAAGAGAATAAGAATATTTTAAGAATTGGAAAATATTGGAAAAATGCAAAATGAGAAAATTATAAAAAAATGCCCTACTGAGCACTTTTCCGATTTCAATAGGACTCACTAGGCTTAGTAGAGTATGTTTTTTTTGTAATCTTCGAATCCCCGTCATTATCCGGGCAGGCGCTCAGGTTGACAAAAAGCATTTTGTATAATTCTTTTCGATAAGCAAGGTGGAGTAGACTAAATTATGAAATAAATTTGAACACATAATTTAATAAACTTAGTGTTCATTTGTGTCCCTTCGCCCGCCTTGCCGTATCCGGCAGCTGCCGGAGAAGGCAGGTGGCTAAAAAAAAGGAGAATTAAATGGAAATAATTGATTATAGAAAAGGTGATATTCTAATTCTGGGAGTAAAAGGTAATATTGATGAGATCACTTCTGAGATATTTCAAGAAAAACTGGTTGAGTTCATCGAAAATGGTGAAAATAAGATTATTATTGATTGTAACGAACTTGATTACATCAGCAGTGGTGGTATAAGAGTATTTTATTTAGCATCAAATTTATTAGAAGAGAAAAAAGGAAAGATCGTCTTTACATCTTTGAATATGAACATTAAAAAGTTATTTGATATTGTTGAAATGGAAGATGAT
>DAOVNY010000199.1 GCA_030630005.1 Bacteroidales bacterium
ATTATATAAATACAAATGTTAGTATCAAGCAAATATTCCATTAGTCAAAGGATTCTCGTTTTTGATTATCAGGTTGTTCCCTGTCTGTCATAAAATCAGTGGTGAAAGTATCAAGGCTTTCAATAAGGTTCTCCCATGGATTATGAAAAGGAATAATATATATAGAATTTCCAATCTTTTTAAGATATACCTTGTCATCATTGATTTTAAGCTTATCAGGAATTCTAATTGCTTGAAACCCTTTTTTATGTTTTATTTCTATTGTTTCGAATGCCATAGTTTAATTAATATTTATATTTTCGATTCAGGTAAACTTATTAATAATCGTGCTGAATGATGTACAATTAAAATATCAATCAATTTCTTATTTACTATTTTGTAAACTACTCGATAATTTCTGTTTGGCTTGTTCTTTTGTATTTACTAACCCCTCTTCAGATTGCTTTAGTCCTGTTTCAACTTTTTCGATAAATAATAACCTATCAATAAGCTGGTCTATTGAAAAATTCTCCGGTAATTTATCAACGGTGTTATGTACTTGTGTTTTTGTCAACATGATTGCGTAATATTAATCTTTTAATTCTTGATTATGGCTTCTAATCCATCATCCAGTTGGTCAATGCTTATGAACTCTGAAGTTCCTGTTTCTATTTTTTCAAGTTCTTTATTTAAATATTCCTTGATAGAAATAAATTCATCATTTTCCCTTATTAACTGAATTTCTTCTTTATTAAAATGTCCAAGAAACCACATCAGGTTTTTATAGATTTTATCATTAACTCTTAGTCGAATAGTTTGCATGATTTCAATTTTTAACAAAGATACAAAAACTTCAACTAATTTTCAAGGTTAATAATTATTGCAGGCAACTTTTAAATTTGTAAAGCATAATGCGTTCAGTATATTTTATTTACTTTTGAATCTTCAATACATTAAAAAAAATGTCTTTAAAATTAAGTATCTATACCAAAAAAAGACGGTGGAAATGGTTTTTGTTTGCTCTTGCCGTTATCATTGTTGCCGCTTCACTTTGGTACACAAATTTACTTGTCAGGAAATTTGCCAAAGAAGAAAGAAATAATGTTAAAATCTGGGCAAATGCCATTCAGCGAAAAGCTAAACTTGTAAAATATACCGATGAATTTTTTGATCAGATAAAAATTGAAGAACAAAAACGTGCCGAGATACTTGCAGGTGCTTACAATATTATCGGAAAAGAAGACTACTCCGGCGATCTTAGTTTTATTATTGACATCATAAGAGACAACACAACCATTCCGGTTATTCTAACTAATGAAAAAGGGGAAATCACTAACTCTGTTAATTATACTTTCAAAACTTTAAATGACAGTCTTTTTACTCCCGACATTAGAAGAGAGTTTTCTGATTATCCTCCGATCATTATTAATTATCTCGAGGATAAAAATCTTTATTTATACTATAAAAAATCTATTATTTTTGTTGAACTACGCAGAGTTCTTGATGATATTATCCAATCATTTTTGTCGGAGGTTGTTACAAATTCGGCAAGTGTTCCGGTAATCGTTACCGATAGTTCGCAACAGAATATTTTGGTTTTTGGAAATATTGACTCACTTAAAATGGCAGATTCTGTTTTTGTGAAAAGAACCATTGAAAAAATGAATTACGAAAACGATCCTATAATTCTTGATCTTCCGGAACAGGGAATAGTTGATATTTTTTATATGAATTCTGCTTTGCTTACGCAGATAAAATATTATCCTTTTATTCAGTTTATTGTTATTGGATTGTTTCTTCTGATTGCATATTTTTTGTTTAGCATTGCCCGAAAATCGGAACAAAATCAGGTTTGGGTAGGTATGTCGAAAGAAACAGCACATCAGCTGGGAACACCTTTATCCTCGCTTATAGCCTGGGTCGAGCTTCTTAAAATTAAATATGAAAAAGACGAAAATATCCCGGAAATGGAAAAAGATCTTCGCCGGCTCGAAAATATTACCGACCGTTTTTCAAAGATCGGCTCATCTGCAAATCTCGAAAATCTTGATATTGTTAAAGTAGTTTACGATTCGATAGATTACTTTAAAACACGTTCATCAAAAAAAGTAAAATATATCATCCATCCTGAAAAAGAAGCAAAAATATTTGTTCCGCTTAACCGGCATCTTTTTGAGTGGGTTATCGAAAATCTCTGCAAAAATGCCGTTGATGCAATAGGTGGCAACGGAACAATAAAAATCAATATTTTTGAAGAAAATAATAATGTCATTCTTGATTTTTCGGATACCGGAAAAGGGATTTCCAAAAAGCATTTTAAAAGTGTGTTTAATCCCGGCTTTACAAGTAAAAGGCGCGGCTGGGGTCTTGGATTATCCTTAACGGAGAGAATTGTTAAAATTTATCACTCGGGAAAAATTTATGTACGTTCTTCGGTTTTGGATCAGGGAACTACTTTCAGGATTGTTTTGAAGAAAAAGAAAAAATAGTATAGGAGGGTTCTAAAAATGCAAATTTATGTTTTAAAAAACAAATAATTGCAATTTAAAAACTAAAAAACCGGATGATAAAACAAATCTTTCACCAATTTTCCTTCTTACTAAATGCCAATTTTCAAATTTGTAAAATCCCTGCAATTATTAAAATCACATATCCTCTGAAATAGCCAGCCCCGCTACTTTTGGTGTCGTTCAACAATGCATATAAAAACTGTAGATGCTCGCACTACGAGGTTTTTATATGCTTAGGTGTTGGGGGTATGTGCTTTATATTCAATTAATAATCAAAAATATTCTTTTTCTAAAGTTTAGCAAAATAAATTCCAATGTTACTTATAGTCTTTGGCTTATAGTCAACAATTGTTAATCTTTGCACCGTGGAAATTAAGTCTAAAATAGGAACTCGAATTAAAGAATTAAGAGATATGAGAAATATGTCTCAAAAAGATTTAGCGTATTCTGCTGATTTGGACAGAAGTTACATAGCGAGTGTTGAAAATGGACAAAGAAATATTTCAATTGTTAATATTGAAAAAATTGCTATTGCACTTGAAGTTTCATTAAATGAGTTTTTTAGCGATGGTAAATTTGATTACAATAAATAAAGCAGTTAAGAATTTTAAAACTTTGATTGATAAGTCAATTAAAGTAGGAGGAAATAAAGGAAAAACAGCTATGATTAGGTCTTCCAAACCTATTCTCAATATTCACGAGGCAATAAAAGTACAATTAATTCAAAAACAGCGTTAATGAAAATTTAATTCATCCACCACTTGGAGAACGCAGTCCTGAACTGAAATTGGCAGGTTTTCTAAAACAGAAAGACCAAGATGTTTGTGTTTCCCCAAATGATATTGAACCATCAAGTGAAGTATTAAAGATTGGGCTTTTAAATGGTGAAGATGATGAATTTGGTGAAGAGTATACAAAAAAGACACTAACAATAAATATTAGAAGTCAGATAAGTAGTATTCAGAAAAATTTTGATACTCTTTATGAACGAACAATTTCAGAGGCACAAAATTTACACGAAAGATGTCCTGAGATGGTTTTAGGAGAAGTATATATGATTGCAGTTCCTGAATATGATGATAAAGAGTTTGTAAACAAAATGTCCAAATTCAAAAATATAAGTCCAAGTTTAGTTGAAAAATATATAAAATCCTTTCAAGCAATTACAGGTAGAAATACGGTCTCAAAAAATTTCTATCAATATGAAGCAACTTGTTTGTTGATAGTTGATTTTAGTAAACGAACTCCGAAGATTTATAATTCAACAGCCGAATTAATTTCTGCAGGTCTTTTGCCCAATGATACTCAAATAAAATATGAAGGTCTTGATTGGGATAATTTCTCGGCTAAACTTATTTCTGCTTACGAAACAAGATTTGGAACAGGAATATTAAGTTGCTATTTTTCAATTAAGAAAGCATCTATTTCATCTTTATCCAATAGGCTTTTTAAAGTGTCAAGTTCTTTTGTTGTAAATTCCGGAATAGTAAATCTTTCAATGAAATTTTTCTGATAACAAGGAAAACCACCTTGTATCGAAACACTTGTTTCTCTAACATAATAATCCATAACAACAGAATTTAATATTTTCTGTGTTATCAAAATATTTTCTTCTTTTGACATAGGGTGGACTATGCTATCAAATAAACTAGTGCACTAATTAACAAATAACTGTTAGTATCTATTTGATTAAGCTGATTTTACTAAATTTCTGATGTTTTAACTTTGCAACAAAAACAGATGCCAAGAAAAGCAATACAAATCAATATTAGTGACCGAGTTTCGGA
>DAOVNY010000014.1 GCA_030630005.1 Bacteroidales bacterium
AGCGGCAAAGCGGATATTCAATTATCCTCAACCGAAGGATTTGAAAATACAGGAAAAAGCCTCAAACAATATTTATTTCACAGCTTATTTGTCTTTCGCATACTTGCGGTGGCTTTGTTAATTATTGTGATGGCACGACCGCAATCAAGTACAAGCCGTCAGGATGTATCTATCGAGGGAATTGATATTGTGATGGCATTGGATGTTTCGGGAAGTATGCTCGCTCAGGATCTTAAACCCGATCGTTTGGAAGCGGCAAAAGATGTTGCTCAGGATTTTATTAACGGCAGACCTAACGACAGGGTAGGACTGGTGATTTTTAGTGGCGAAACTTTTACCCAATGTCCTTTGACGACTGATCATTCAGTAATTAAAAATCTGTTTAAAGATATTAAAAGCGGAATGATTGATGACGGAACTGCAATTGGTGATGGACTGGCAACGGCGGTTACTCGTTTAAAAGAAAGTGAAGCTATTAGTAAAGTAATTATTTTGTTGACCGATGGTGTAAATAATACCGGTTCACTCGACCCTGTTTCTGCTGCAGAAATTGCTAAAATGTTCGGGCTTAGAATTTATACAATTGGAGTGGGGTCAATGGGTACTGCTCCTTATCCTGTTCAAACTCCTTTTGGAATGCAATATCAGGAAATGGAAGTTAAAATTGATGAAGAACTTTTACAGCAGGTGGCAGATATGACTGATGGAAAGTATTTCAGGGCGACAAGCAACAGAAAACTTAAAGCTATTTATGATGAAATTGATAAACTGGAAAAATCAAAAATTGATGTTACAGAATTTGAGAAAAGACATGAAGAATTTTTGCCTTTCGCCATTTTTGCTTTGCTGTTGTTAATTTTTGAAATAATATTGAGGAATACGGTTTTTAAAACGTTACCCTGATATGATTTATGATTTACGATTTACGATTTATGATTTATGATTGAAACCTGAAACCTGAAACTTGAAACTTGAAACTTGAAACTTGAAACTTGAAACAAACAAACTAACAACATGATTCGATTTGCTAATATAGAATTTTTGTATGCATTGATACTGATTCCGTTATTCATAATTATTTTTTGGATAATGTTGAGATGGAAGAAGAAAGCAATGAACAAATTTGGTGAGTTTATGGTGATAAAAAACCTGATGCCGGCAGTTTCAAATGCACGCATACATATTAAATTTATTTTGCTGATGTTTGCTTATGCTTTTTTTGTGATTGGAATTGCGAATCCACAAATCGGCTCAAAGCTTAAAAAAGTTGAAAGGAAAGGAATTGACATTGTTCTTGCTCTTGATGTTTCAAATAGCATGCTTGCCGAGGATATCCAACCAAATCGTCTCGAAAGAGCAAAACAATCCATCTCAAAACTTATTGATAATTTACGTGGTGATAGAATAGGAATAATTGTATTTGCGGGAAAAGCATACATTCAATTACCGATTACAACAGATTATGCGGCTGCAAAACTATTTTTGTCAACTATAAATACTGATATTGTTCCGGTTCAGGGAACTGCAATTGGCGATGCAATAGAAATGGCAAAAACTTCATTTAATGAAAATGAACATAGCAAAGCTATTATTATCATCACCGATGGAGAAAATCATGAAGGTGATGCAGTTGAAAATGCTAAGGACGTAGCTGAGGAAGGTATTTTGGTTTATACTATCGGTATGGGTTTGCCCGATGGCAGTCCTATTCCGGTTTATAATAAATATGGAAACAGAACAGGATATAAAAAAGATAATCAGGGGAATACTGTAATAACAAAATTGAATGAAAATATGTTGCAGCAAATTGCTGCTGCCGGAAATGGAATTTATGTAAGAGCAAATAATACACAAGCAGGTTTGCGTAAGATATTTAATGAAATTAACAGTCTTGAAAAAACTGAATTCGAATCAAAAATGTATTCAGATTACGAAGATAGATTTCAATATTTTATTGCAATTGGATTGTTGTTTTTGCTGATTGAATTTTTTATTTTTGAAAGAAAAAGTAAATGGGCTCAGAGGTTTAGCTTGTTTGGTTCGTAATGAGAAATGCTTAAATGCTTAAATGATTGAATGATAAAATGAAAACTCTCAAATTAATCATAATAATAATTTTTTCCATAAGTACAACGCTTGTTGCGCAGAAGGAAAATAAAATGATCCGAAAAGGAAACAATGTTTATAAGGAAGGAAATTATAAAGATGCTGAAGTGGATTATCGAAAAGCCCTCGAAGTCAAAAATAATTCTTATAAAGCAGAGTTTAATTTAGGTGATGCTTTGTATGAACAGGAAAATTATGAAGAATCTGCATTAAAATTTAAGGAATATGCAGAAAGAAAAAGTGAAAAAGATTTGAAAAGCAAAGCCTATCACAATCTTGGTAATTCATTGTTGAAAGCACAGAAATATGCCGAAAGTATTGAAGCATATAAAAATGCCTTAAGAAATAATCCTGATGATTTGGATTCGAAATATAATCTTGAGTATGCAAAACAGAAGTTAATTCAGCAACAGCAAAACAAAGATAACAAAGACGAGAATAAAGATCAAAAACAAGATCAGGAAAATAAGAAGGATCAGGAAAAAGAAAAAAAGGAAAACGACGAACAAAAAAAGAAAGATCAGAAAGAAAAGAAAGATCAACAGGAAAAGGACGAGAAACAAAAGCAGCCGCAGGATCAGCAAAAAGGAGATAAAGAGGAACAGCAGCAACCCAAAAATATCTCGAAAAAAGATGCTGAAAGAATGTTGCAGGCTTTAAAAGATAATGAAAAGGAAACTTTGAAAAAGATAAATTTAAAAAAAGCTAAAGCTGCCGGAAGAGGAAAAAGTGAAAAAGATTGGTAAAAATTAATTTAATAATCTGTGAATCTGTGGCAAATTTGAGTGTCAATAATATGAAATATAGAATCTTATTATTTGTAATTTTGCGAAATATAGAACTTCATTTATGAAGAAATTTTTGAAAATAATTATATTACTAATATTCGTTTCGATTTCCGCTATTCAAGCGCAGGAAGTGGAATTTACTGCATCAACCCAAAAGACTGTCAGGATGGGTGAACAGTTTCGGCTTGTTTATACGCTTAATGCGAGAGGAAGTGATTTTAAAGGACCAAGATTTGAGGGGATACAAAATCTGTCAGGACCAAATTCTTCGTCCAGTTCCAATATTCAGTACATAAATGGCAAAGTAACAAAGTCGGTTTCAAACACTTATACTTATTATTTGAGAGCAATAAAAGAAGGTGAGTTTACAATCCCTCCGGCTATTATTTATAATAAAAAAAATAAATATGAATCCGAAGCCTTGAAAGTTAAAGTTATTAGTAACGGGACATCTTCAGGACAGACTCAGCAAAGGTCTTCATCAAAACAACAAAATGTTAATAATGGGCAAACTCAAGCCCCAAATAATGAAAATGAAGTTTTTTTAAAGCTTACGGTTGATAAATCAAATCCATATCTTGGCGAACAGATAATTGTGAATTACCGTCTTTATACAAAGATTCCTATCAGCTCAATATCAATAAATAAATTATCTTCTTTTGGTGGTTTCTGGTCGAAAAACTTAACAGATGAAAACCAACGTTTAAATCAATCCACAGAATATATAAATGGTGAAGAATACGTAGTTGCCGAGATACGAAAAATTGCTCTTTATCCTCAAAAGACAGGTGATTTGACAATTGAACCTATGGAACTTGAATGTATTGCACAGATTAGAAAACAGAATGCAAGCAGGCTGCGTTCGAGAAGTTTTTTCGATAATTTTTTCGATGATCCTTTTTATAATACCAATGTTTATAATGTAAATAAAACTCTTAAATCCGAATTACTAAAAGTTAAAGTAAAACCCTTGCCTTTAAAAAACAAACCTTCTGATTTTAATGGTGCTGTGGGTGATTTGTTGGTTAGTTCAAAAATTGATAAAACTGAGTTGAAAGTTAATGATGCAATTAATTTCAGTATTACGATTTCCGGAAAAGGAAATATTGAACTTATTGATGAACTCAATGTTTTGTTTCCACCTGATTTTGAAGCCTATGATCCAAAAATTACGAATAATATTAAAACAACAAATTCAGGAGTTTCAGGGTCAAGAAAGTTTGAATATCTTTTGATCCCACGAAACCCGGGTCAGTTTGTTATTGAGCCTGTTGAATTTACTTATTTCGATGTTTCGGAAAATAAATATAAAACCAATCGTACTCCTAAATATATCATAAATGTAGAAAAGGGGAGTGGTTCGGCAGGTAACATTTCGTATAGCGGAGTAGCTCAGGAGGATATCAGATATATCGGAACCGACATCAGACATATCAAAAAACTTCCTGTTAAATTATTAAAAATTGATAATTATTTCTTTGGCTCGACAACTTTTTATTTGTTGCTGATAATTCCGGTAATACTTCTTGTTTTGATTATTTTGATGTGGAAAAATCTGGAAAAAAAGCATACAAATATTGCTTTGATGAAGCATAAAAAAGCTACCAAGGTTGCAAAAAGAAACCTGAAAAAAGCCAAATCTTTCTTAAAAGAAAAAAATAAAAAGGAATTTTATATTGAGATATCACAAGCTTTATGGGGTTATCTGAGTGATAAATTTCATATCCCGCGGGCGGAGCTTTCTATGGATTCGGTTAGTGATGCTCTGACAAAAAAGAATGTAAAAACGGAAACTATTGAAAAGTTTATTGCAACTTTGAATAATTGCGAATTTGCCCGTTTTGCTCCCGGTGACGCTGCTTCGATGATGGAAGGTATTTATGACGAAGCTTTGGAGATTATCAGTAAAATTGAAAGGGAACTAAGATGATATATTTAAGATTTTTGATTTTAGATTTAAGATTTAGGATTGTCAAAAATGAGGAAGAATATTTATTGAAATTAGAAATTAGAAAAAAGACCAAATTTCTAATTTCCAATTTCTAATTTCTGTATCCAGAGTTATAAAAATGTAAATAGATGAAGAAGTATATTCATATAATTATCATTCTTTTTTTCACCATCGGATTATTTGCTTCCGAAAATGATTCGTTGATTGATTTTGCTAACAAAAAATATTCGGAAGGGCTGTATAACGAGGCTATTGAGAATTATCAAAAAGTTATTGATAACGGATATACCTCATCTGAGTTGTATTTTAATCTCGGAAATTCGTATTTCAAAATGAATGATTTGCCGTCATCAATTTTGTATTACGAAAGAGCCAGACGACTTGCACCGAATAATGAAGACATACTATTCAACCTAAAGATAGCTAATAGTCGTATCCCTGATAAGATAGAAAAAGTTCCCGAACTGTTTTTTAAACGATGGTGGAACTCATTTTATAATATGTTTTCGGTAAATAATTGGGCAAAGATCACAATACTCGTTTTTGTGATTACACTTATTTGTACCGCTTTTTTCATTTTATCAAAACAAAGAAGAATAAAAATGATTGGTTTTTGGCTTGGATTGCTTTTTCTTATATTGTCTGTTTTTTCTTTCGGCTTGTCATATCAAAAATATGTTTACTCACAAAAGCATCACGAAGCAATTGTTTTTACTCCGACAATTACAATTAAATCATCACCTAATAAAAATAGTGTTGATCTTTTTGTAATTCACGAAGGCTCAAAATTAATCATCACAGATAAGGTTGATGATTGGTATGAAATACGGATTGCCAATGGTGGAGTAGGTTGGCTGCTGCAATCAAGTGTTGAGATAATTTAGTTTCAAGTTTGAGGTTTTTTTCACCCCAATCCTTATCGGGAATTATTACCACACCGTACTTATTTTCAGGCAAATCAGCATTAAGAATATTTAATAATTTTGGTAGGAAAAGAAATTAATATATATTTGTTGAAATTTATATTGAAATTAAATATTGCATATTAAAAAAAAGTGTAACTTGTGCCACTGTTTTATATGGTGTAATTATGTACTAATATCCTAATTATAAAAATATTAATAAATTTGAATAATATGAAAAGTAAAGTTTTACCATTTAGTTTGCTAACATTAGTAATCGGATTAACCGTTTTGTTAATTTCTTTTAAAGGAATTGAAGGTGTTAAAAAGTATGGAGCAAAAGATCAGAAAAACATTAGTAATATCGAAGCTTCATCAGCATATTATGCTATGCTAAGGAACAATCAGGAAACTGGAAAACTTAATCCTGAAGATGTATTGTTGGCTGAGAATCAAATCGCAGCAAAGTTAAAATCAACATATTCTGTTGATTGGACCACAATGGGTCCTGATAATTTTGCAGGAAGAACCAGATCTATACTGTTTGACAATACAGATGCTGATGGAAATACTCTGTTTGCAGGAAGTGTTAGCGGAGGTATTTGGAAGACAGTCAATGCCGGACTTACCTGGAATAAAACCAACGGAGGAGCAAATAATCTGAATGTTTCGTGTATGGTTCAGAATAGTGATGGAGTAATTTTTGTTGGAACAGGCGAATTATTATGCTCACTGGGTTTTACCGGTTTTGGACAGTTAGGATACAACGGTGGATTTGTTGGAACAGGAATGTACAAATCAGCCGATGGCGAAAATTTCGAATTACTGGCTTCAACTGCTCCTGTACCGGGAAATAATGATGATGTAGAATGGGCTTATATCAACGAAATAGCTATTGATAATGGCAGAATTTATGCTGCAACCAACGCAGGATTAAGATATTCTGATGATGAAGGAGTTTCATGGAATACCCCTGATTTTGCTAATGATAGTGTTAATATCGTAACTGAAGAAGCTTATACTATCGAGTGTGATTCAATAGAAGTTAGTGGTGATGATATTATAATGTATAATCCTGTTACTACTTCTTCAAATGTTAATACTCTCACTCACGATCTTAATAGAACTTTAAATCCGGTTAACGGAAATTGCCTTGATGTT
This sequence comes from Bacteroidales bacterium, assembly GCA_030630005.1. Taxonomy (GTDB): domain Bacteria; phylum Bacteroidota; class Bacteroidia; order Bacteroidales; family JAIORY01; genus JAIORY01. The sequence goes on from DAOVNY010000014.1 coordinate 6,909, forward strand.
AAAGTTTCTGCAGACGGATCAGTAATTGCAAATTATGAAGAATATACTCTGGTTTATCAAAGTGGAAATGATTTTGTTTTTGAAAATAAAGCCAATTATCCTAATAACCCTTATTACATTGTTAAATTACATTCAACAATAACAAATACATTAACATATCCCGGAGGCGATACAACATATTCTTATGTTGTTTCACATGATTATGAACCTTATGAAGGTACATCTGATGATCTTTCAAACCAATATGTTTCACGGATTGAATATGCATATTCACCAAGTGAACCAAATATTGTATATGCAAGTGCTGTGAATACAAGTGGTGAATTAATAAATATTTACCGGTCAGATGACAATGGTAATACATGGACTGTTATCCTTCCGGGAAATAGTACAACAGTGATTTTTTATGGAGCAGGTGCATACAGTAATACAATAGAAGTATTTCCTAATAGTTCGGGAAGAATATTACTTGGTGGAGTAAATATGTGGGAAGGTATAAAAGTAAATGAAGAAGGTTATTTCAGTTGGTCACAAAGATCAACAAATATTATTTTGGAAGATGATGATATAGATTTTTACTTGCATTATTTGCATCATGATTATGTATTCCGTCCGGGACATCCTGATGAAGTTTTTGTTGCTACTGATGGTGGTATCGGAAAAGGAACTATTGATGATGAATTTATTTTCCAGACTTTAAATAGAAATTATAATTCAAATCAGTTTTATTCTGTGGGTTTCTCAGGCGAAGAGAAAGAAATTATGGGAGGATCACAAGGCAATGGTACAATATTTATTAGCGGCGAAGGAAATACTACACAGGCAGGTGAAAGTATTTTTCCAGGTAATGGTGGACCTTGTGATATATCGCTTATTGACCCGGATGTATTTATCATTAGTATGTATGGTCTGTTCCTGAGATCAGAAGACAGAGCAGAAAATTATTCTGCAACATCTTTTATAGGTGATATTGATATTCCTGATGATGCGTTTTACACTCCTGCAATATTATGGGAAAGTTTTAATGATCAAAATAGCTTTGATACGATAAATTTTAAAGCCAAAAGAGATTATTCTGCCGGCGAAGAAATTTATATACTAAGTAATAATGGCGATTATCCGTTCCCTTATACGTTTGCCGAAGATCTTTCACAAGATGATTCAGTTTATATTTTTGATGTTGTTCAAAGTAAATATTTTCTTGCTACTGAAGATAATGTTTGGATGACAAGAACTGTTCATGATTTTTCGGCTACACCTACCTGGTTTAATATTGCTAATGATGACGAAACTGTTTTCTCAGGAAATTCACAGTGTTTAGCATACTCTTCTGATGCAAATCATTTATTTGTCGGAACTCAAGAAGGTGGATTATTCAGAATGTCAAATATTGCTCTTGCTTACAATTACGAAAGAGCAGATTGTAACAGTTCCAATTGTATAATTGCTACATCAAAACTTCCGGTATATTTACCCGGAACTACTACGGAAATCTCTCAGGTAATTACATCTGTGGCAGTAAATCCTAATGACCCGAATAATGTTATCATCACACTCGGTAATTATGGAAATGAAGATTATGTATTTATGACAACCAATGCTCTTGATTCACTACCGGAATTTACTTCAATACAAGGAGATCCTTTAAATGGCGGATTACCGCAAATGCCGGTTTACTCTTCAATTATCGAAATGGATGATGATAACCATCTTGTTATGATTGGAACCGAAAATGGTATTTATGTTTCAACTAATGTATCTGATGCTTCACCTACTTGGGAAGCTGCCGGTACAAATGTTGGAGATGTTCCTGTGTTTATGCTCCGACAGCAAATTGTTAAACAAAAAGATGTTTTAATAACCTATACTATTGGAACAGATACTACTTATGTGACTTATAAAGGGACAAATAATTACGGAGTAATATATGCTGCTACACACGGACGCGGTCTTTATAAAACTGATCAATTTCAACAACCTGTTGGTATTGATGAACCTGGAAATAATATTGTTTCGGATATTGATTTTACGATATATCCTAATCCTGTAAATGATTTTGCAACTGTAAAATTCAATTTGAAAAAATCAGCTAAAGTTTCAGTCAATATTTTTGATTTGAATGGCAGATTGATAAATACTATTGGATTGCAAAATGCTGCTATTGGTAGTAATAAAATTAAAGTAGATTGCAATGCACTCTCAAGAGGTACTTATTTAATGCAATTAATTGTTGGACGGTCAACAGCTACTTCTAAATTCATTGTTCTTTAAAATAATATTTTGTTAATAAATAATAATATTTTTAATATGAAAAAATTATATTCATTTTTAGTTTTGGTTTTTGTGTTTGCTACTTTGAGTATTTCAGCACAAAAGTATATTTACACACCTGCTTTAAGTGCTCCATCCGATGGTGCTATTGATCAGGTTCCAAATGTAGTTCTCGACTGGGACGCAGTTACAGGTGGAAGTTCTGATATTACTTATGAAGTAAAATTAGATATTGATTCTACTTTTTCTGACCCTGTTACTTTTACAACAAATACTACTTCGGTTACTTGCGAAGAGCTTTTGTTCGGAACAAAATATTTCTGGAAAGTACAAGCCTCTGATGGTACTAATACATCATATTGGTCAGAAATATGGGATTTAACAGTTTTTGACGGAATTACATTATGGAAACCTAATGATGGTCATAATGATGATGATCCTGATGTATTATTAAAATGGAGAAATAAGACAGGTGGAACCAGTGGATCATTAATTACCGGACTTACCCATTTTGATATTCAGCTTGATACAACTGCTACTTTTGATAGCCCAATGTTTATTTCTTATGAGGTTGATGGTGATGTTTTTGAGAAAAATGCTGAATATCTTCACTTTGGAACTACTTATAATTGGAGAGTACGAGCAGCCCATAGTCTTGATGAAACACAGTGGTTTGATGTAAGAACATTTACTACTATTATTGCTGTTGAATTAGATGATCCCAATAATGGTTCAACAGATATGGGAATAGCTTTTGATTTGAAATGGGATAAAATAACAGGAATTCTGGATTATAAAATCCAGATAGATACTGACCCTGCTTTTTCTGATCCTATTGTGCGTATTTCTTTAACTAACAAAATCATGACTGAACAACTAATATTCGGCAATATTTATTATTGGAGAGTTAATGCAAGTCATATTAATGATATTTCAGAATGGTCAGAAGTTTGGAATTTCGAAACTATTAATACCGTATTACTTGATTATCCGGAAAATGGTGCAATTGATATAAAAAGATTACCTAAATTAGAGTGGGAAGAAATTCTTGGGGCTTCAAAATTTCAAGTACAATATAACGATTCTCCTGATTTTACTGATCCGATAGGTGATGCTATTACTTCTGATAATCTTCCCGAATTTCAGGTAATTTACATTCTTGATAAAGAAGTAGAATATTTCTGGCGGGTTAGAGCAATGGATGGATTAATTGCTGATACAACTGAATGGAGCGAAGTTTGGTCTTTTACTACTATTGGAGAGATCGGAATTGATGATCCTGTTTTTAGTAAATCAAATATTAGTATATTCCCAAATCCAAGTTATGGAAATATAGTTCTTAATATTGAGACTAAAAATTCAATGGATGTGAACTTGAGTATAATGGATCTTGTTGGAAAAACTTTCTACCAACAACAGTTGCATTACAATCAGGGAACTAATTCACAGAAAATAGTTCTTGATGATCTGGCAAATGGAATTTACATTCTTAAGTTAGAAAAAGATGGTAAAGTTTATACCGAAAAACTTATTATTGATAAATAGAAAAGAAATCCTATATAAGAAAAAAAACTGCTTTCAGTCTTGGGAGCAGTTTTTTTTAATTATACCTTTTCCCGATAGAAAAGTTGAGATATATTGTAAGAAAAATTTTTTTTGGATCGTTGAAAGCCATTATAGGCACACCAATTGGTAAGAATTCAACAATGCTTCCTGCTTCAATGGAAGTCTTTTTTGATTTAAACATTCCGAATTCAAAATTTATTCCCGTTTTAAAATAAATACCCGGATAAAATTTTATTTCACCTAAGCCTTTGGTAAAAGAGGCTCTTCCGTATATATTTTCATAAAAATGTTCGTCGGGATTATATTTTTCGGTTACTATCTCATAATCATAGTAATTAGTCGAAAGGAAATTCAGAATATATAAATAAACCGGTTTTGCTATTCCAATGCTTGCTCCACCCGAATAAAAATAACGTACTTCAACTCCTCCCCAGTAAGGTTTTCTGTTTAATAAGTGTTGAAACCCATATCCCCCACGTAAGAAATAAACATTATTTAGTTTGCCGAATACATAACTCTTTGAATAAAAAAAATAAGGATTGATAATTTTAATTTGTTTAATGGATTTCATACTTACAAATTCAAACTCGAAAAACCTCTTTTTAAAAACAGTTTTATTATACGATTTTCGATATTGAATACCAAAACCTAAATTGTGAGCGATAATCCCTCCACTCAATTCTTTGGAATAAATTATGCTATCGTGTAGAAGGTCCTTCTGTGGATATATTTGAGAAAAACCACTAAAGCATGAAATTAAAATGATAACCGGTATAAATAATCTTTTGACGATTTTTTTCATCAAATATAATAAATAAAATTATTAATATCTTTGCTCTTTCTGATATTTGTATGTTTCTCCATAAGCAGGACATTTTTTACTTGATCTGCATGATGTAAATATAAATACAAATAATATTATCACCGAAATTAATATTAAAACCTTTTTCATAACTTTTCCTTTTGTAATCAATTAAAATATAATAATTTGATAATTGATTGATAATGAATAATGAGCAATGTTCTACCAAAAAAACAAATATACAAATAATATTATTACTAATGCCTAAAATTATAAATGCCTAAAATGCCGAGCTATGCTCGAGCATCCTCGAAGCTCTGCTTCGGGATTTAAAATTCTTAATTATCTATTTTTTAATAACTTTAGGCACTTTTTCCCGAAAGCTTTCGGGATTAGTTCACTTTAAGTATTGCTTAGTTAAGAATATTTTATATTTTTACTTTATAATATTAGTAACATTAAAATACTGAAAAATATTGTCATAAGAATTAGTATAAAAGACGAAAAACAGTAAAATGAGAGAAATTGATCCGAAGATAGAAATAAGCTGGAAACATGCCTTGAAAGATGAATTTAATTCAGAGTATTTTTATGAATTGAAGAGTTTTCTTGTTGAGGAAAAAAATAAGCATGTAATTTATCCTCCGGGTTCTGAGATATTTTCTGCTTTTGATAATACACCTTTTGAAGAGGTAAAAGTAGTGATCATCGGGCAAGACCCCTATCACGGACAGGGTCAGGCTCACGGACTATGCTTCTCTGTTCCTGATGGAATAAAGGCTCCGCCTTCTTTGGTTAACATATTTAAAGAAATAAAAAACGATTTGGGAATTGAAATACCGGATACGGCTAATCTTGAAAAATGGGCACAGCAGGGAGTTTTATTGCTCAATGCCACTTTAACTGTCAGGGCTAATCAGGCAGGTTCTCATCAAAATAAAGGCTGGGAGAATTTTACCGATTCGGTTATCAAAAAACTTTCCGAAAGCAGAAGCGGATTAGTGTTTTTGCTTTGGGGAAACTTTGCGAAAGCCAAGCAACAACTTATCGATCAAAAAAAACATTATGTACTTCAAGCTGCTCATCCATCTCCATTTTCAGCCTATAACGGATTTTTTGGATGTAAACATTTTTCAAAAACTAATGAAATACTTAATAAGCTTGGAAAAAAGGAAATAGATTGGAGTTTGTGAAGAATGATAAAATGATTAAATGATTAAATGATTAAATACTGAAACAATGAACATCTTCTCAATGGGAAATAAAAAATATTCCGATAGCAGGTTTTTTGATATGTTAATTGAAAAACAAACCTACCTAAATTTCCTTTATTCTGTTATTGCATTCCCATTAGGGATATTATATTTTATTTTTCTTTGTACAGGATTACTATTAGGCACGGTATTACTATTGATTTGGGTAGGTGTACCATTTCTGATTTTTATGTTTGATGCTGTTTGGTTTTTGGCAAGCTTTGAAAGAAAATTATCAATATGGTTTTTTGGTGTTAAGATGCCTGTTATCTCCAAAGATATTCAATATGACCCTATTCAAATGAAAGCATTTTTATCATATCTTAAAAATCGCAGAACATGGAAGTTTGTGGGATATTTAATATTAAAATTCCCACTTGGTATAATATCTGTAATTGTTCCGGTTGTTTTTCTGTTATTATCATTCTTTATGTTGTATATCCCACTTAATTCTGTTTTTGGTAAGATAAGTGTATTTAATTTTTTTACAACAGAATCTTTCATTGAGGCAACATTTGCTTTTTTTGGTGCCACAATCCTATGGTTTTCATTGTTAAATATAATTAATTGGTTTTCACTTGTTTTAAAACGTTTTTCTCAGAATATGCTGGAAAAATGATCAAAAAAATTTGATTTAAAAAAATATATTATATTGTGCCCCTTTAACCAGTTTGCGTATGCAAACCCAAAAATTAAATCTTATGAAGAAAATCACACTTTTGTTAACCTTAGTCGCAATGGTGACATGGAGTGCCTTTGCCGGAGGCTTTCAGGTTAGGTTGCAAGGACAAAAACAAACCGGTATCGGATTGATTGGTACACCATTTAGTTTTGGTGCGAGTAGCATTTTTTATAATCCGGGTGCTTTATCAATGATGAAGGCAAAAACAAATTTTCAACTTGGTGCAAGTGGAATTTTGTCAAATGTTACGTTCCAAAAAAGTGCAACAAATTATCAGGCACACACCGACAACCCATTGGGAACTCCATTTTATTTTTATGGAGCACGAAAAGTTACCGATAATTTAACTGTTGGAGTAGGTGTTTATACTCCGTTCGGAAGTACATCTAAATGGGATGATGACTGGGCAGGACGTTTTCTGATACAGAACATTTCGCTGAAAGCAATTTTTATTCAACCTACAGTATCATACAAAATCAGTGATATGATTAGTGTGGGTGCAGGATTTGTATATGCAATGGGAGATGTGGAGTTAAATAAAGCTCTTCCATACAACAACAATTCTTCTGTTAACATAAAAGGAAGTACAAATAGCATTGGTTATAATCTTGGTATTTATATTAAACCGATAGAAGAATTAAGTATTGGTATTGATTATAGATCGAAAGTGGTGATGGAAATGGAAGAAGGTGATGCTGTTTTTACTATTCCGGCTTCTTTATCAACTACTATTCCTGAAAATAATAAATTTAGCGCATCTCTTCCTATGCCTGCCAACCTTGATGTTGGTTTTGCTTATCAGATTACTGAAGATTTTATGTTAGCTGCTGAAATAAATTATGTTTTCTGGAGTGTTTATGATTCTCTGAATTTTACTTTTGAGGAAAACGGTGAAATGTTGAACTCAAATAATCCAAGACTTTATGAAAATAAAATGATAATTCGTTTGGGAGGTCAATATAAATTGAATGATAATTTTACTCTAAGAGTGGGTGGTTATTATGATCCCTCTCCAACCAACGAAGATTATTTTACTCCCGAAACTGTTAGTTTAAATACTATTGCATTTACATTTGGTTTTACTTATATGCCGATAAAAAATCTTTGTATTGATGTTTCATATCTTCACACATTAGGAAGTGAAACTGCTAACTCTTATGATCCGGCAAATTTCTCGGGTACTTATAAAACTCAGGCAGTTATTCCGGGACTTGGGATAAGCTATAATTTTTAATCTTAAAAACTTATTATTATGAAGAAAAAATATTTATTATACATATTGGTACTTGCTTTATTTACAGCTTGTGAGCCAAAAATTGATGAGTTTGCTCCTTCAGAAGGAGATGCAGATTTTACTACTTATCTTGCTATGGGTAATTCTTTAACTGCCGGATATGCAGATGGTGCTTTATATACTTCAGGACAGACCAATTCTTATCCTAATATACTTGCCGGACAGTTTGAACTTGTTGATGGAGGTACTTTTACTCAACCTATGATGCCTACTGAAGCAGGTGTTGGTGTTGGTGATCTTGGACTTCGTTCAAAACTTGTTCTTGGGATGGCAATAGATTGTCTTGGTACAACTTCGCTTGGTCCTGTACCATTTGACCCTGCTCCTGATCAGTTAGAATATTATGGTTATTTAGCAACTTCTGTTGCGGCTGATGGACCTTTTAATAATATTGGAGTGCCCGGTATAAAATCTTTTCACGCTCTTGCACCGGGATTAGGTTTATTAAATCCGTATTTTGGCAGATTTGCTGCTGATCCAACAACAGATATGTTGATTGGTGAAGTTGCAAAAGTTAATCCAACATTTTTTACTCTTTGGTTAGGAAATAATGATGTTCTTACTTATGCCTTGTCAGGTGGTACTTTAGATTCAATAACTCCTGAACCGATCTTTTCCGGTGCTATGGATGCAATTGTTGGAACATTAACTGCTAATGATGCAAAAGGTGCAATTGTTAATATTCCTGATATTGGTACTACTCCGTATTTTACAACTGTACCATATAATGCTCTTGTATTGACGGATGAGGCTGATGTTGCTGCACTAAATTACGGATATGCTCCGCTTAACGTGATTATTAATCAATATGAGGGTGATACTCTCGCTTTTAAACTTGGAGCTAATCCATTTGTAATTGCTGATGCATCATTAGCATGGGGTATGCGACAAATTAAGCCCGGAGAACTTATTCTTCTTTCTATCCCACAGGATTCAATAAAATGTGCAGGATGGGGAAGTATGGTTCCAATTCCTGAGCAATATGTTTTAAAAGCTGATCAAATTGCAGCTATTGAAGCAGCTACCGAAGCTTATAACGCAAAAATTGCCGGACTGGCAGATGCTTTTTCACTCGCTTTGGTGGATATGAACAGTTACCTTAAAGAGTTTGAAACAGGAATGGTGTTTGATGGAGCTACTTATAGCGCTCAGTTTGTTCTTGGGGGATTGTTCTCGTTAGACGGAATTCACCTCAATCCTCGTGGTAATGCAATTATAGCAAATCATTTTATTGATGCAATAAATGCAAAATATAATGCAAACCTGCCACAAGTGATAATTCAAGATTATCCGGGAATTCAATTTCCGTAAACTAAATATTTAACGAAAAATTAAAAAGGACATCAAATATTTGATGTCCTTTTTTTTAGGAGGGTTCTAAAAATAGTGAAGTTTGAGGCGCAAGAAATTTTAAAAACGGAGTTTACTTTTGTAAATGAGGATTTTAAAATTTTGAAGCAACGAAGAAATTTGCATTTATAGAACCCTCCTTTATTCATAAAACTAATAATAACATAGAGCCGGAAAATCAAATTGATTTTTATAATTTTGATATTTGAAATATTACAAACCTAAACAGTATGATTAAGGATTATTCAGAAATAATTTCCCAACAACTCGGAATTACAAAAGAACAGATTAGAAACACTTTAAAATTACTTGATGAAGGAGCTACAATCCCTTTTATATCAAGATATCGAAAGGAAGTTACAGGTAGTCTCGACGAAGTTATTATTACAAATATCCGTGACAAAATCGGACAATTACGGGAGCTTGACAAAAGACGCCTCGCAATAATTGAATCAATTGATAAACAGGAAAAGCTTACCGACGAACTTTTGACTCAACTTAATGAAGCAAAAACACTTGTTGAGATTGAAGATATTTATCTCCCTTTCAAACCGAAAAGAAAAACAAGAGCATCAATTGCAAGAGCAAAAGGACTTGAGCCTTTGGCAAAAATTGTAATGTCACAAAAACATCCTGATATCGAAGAAAAAGCTACTGAATTTATTAATGAAGAAAAAGAAGTAAATTCTGTGGAAGATGCTCTGGCAGGAGCAAGAGACATAATTGCCGAATGGATAAACGAACATAAATATTGCCGCGAAAGAATAAGGAAATTATTTGAAAGAGAATCAATAATCTCATCTAAAGTTATCAAAGGAAAAGAAGATGAAGGAGAAAAATTTAAAAATTATTTTGAGTGGGAAGAACGTCTTTCTAAAGCTCCTTCTCATCGTATTTTGGCTATGTTTAGAGGTGAGAACGAATCGATGTTGAAAATTCATTTTATTGGTGTCGAACAGAAAGCTCTGGAAATAATGGACAATATCTTTGTTAAATCCGATAATGATTCTGCCGATCATGTAGAACTCGCTATTACTGATTGCTATAAACGATTGCTCGCTCCATCAATGGAAACGGAGTTAAGAAAAATATCGAAAGAAAGAGCTGATGAAGAAGCAATAAGAGTTTTTGCAGAGAACTTGCGTCAGTTGTTGCTTGGTGCTCCGATGGGTCAAAAAAATATCCTTGCTATTGACCCGGGATTTCGCTCGGGTTGTAAGTTAGTTTGCCTCGACCGGCAGGGAAATCTTTTACATAATGAAAATATTTATCCACATGCTCCGCAAAGGGAAGCCGGGATGGCAATAAAAAAAATATCAAGCCTTGTAAATGCTTATAATATCGAAGCAATAGCAATTGGTAACGGAACTGCCGGAAGGGAAACCGAGAATATGATCCGCCGGATCAGATTTGACAGAAAGATTATCGCTATTATGGTAAATGAAAGTGGTGCTTCGGTTTATTCGGCTTCTAAAATTGCAAGGGAAGAATTTCCTGAATATGATGTTACAGTGAGAGGAGCGGTGTCTATTGGAAGAAGATTGATGGATCCGCTTGCCGAACTTGTAAAGATAGATCCGAAATCTATCGGGGTAGGACAGTATCAGCACGATGTTAACCAAAATGCTTTAAACAAAAGTCTTGATGATGTTGTTGTAAGTTGCGTGAATTCGGTTGGCGTGGAAGTTAATACCGCAAGTAAAGAATTATTGTCTTACGTTTCGGGTCTTGGTCCTGTGCTTGCTGCAAAGATTGTGGAACATAGAAAAAAACATGGAGCGTTTAATTCGAGAAATCAACTGACAAGTATTCCGCGATTTGGTGAAAAAAGTTTTCAGCAGGCAGCCGGATTTTTAAGAATTCAAAATAGTGAAAATCCTTTGGATAAAAGTGCTGTGCATCCCGAATCTTATAATGTAGTTTATCAAATGGCTAAAGATATGAAAACCGATATTGAAGGTTTGATGAAGAATGAAGAACTACGCAAAAAAATTGATAAACAAAAATACATCACTCCGGAGATAGGAATTCCAACACTAAATGATATTATGGATGAACTGGCAAAACCCGGGCGTGATCCAAGAAAAAAATTCGACCTTTTTGAATTTGCAAAAGGTGTGAATTCAATTAATGATTTGTTTGAAGGAATGAAGTTGCCGGGTATTGTTACTAATATTACAGCTTTTGGTGCTTTTGTCGATATTGGAGTACATCAGGATGGACTTGTTCACATCAGTATGCTGGCAAATAAATTTGTTAAAAACCCCAATGATATTGTGAAACTAAATCAAAAAGTTGAAGTAAAAGTTGTTGGTGTTGATGTTGATAGAAAACGAATTCAGTTGTCGATGAAAGATATTGAATAATTATCCTGCAAAATATTATCTTTGCTTTTGAGTTTCTATTCTTGTACTAAAATTTTAAAATGACCAATCTTATTAAAATAATTCCCATAGTATTTTTATTAAGTATAACTACTTTAAATGTTGATGCACAGATTATCAAAGGTGCTGTAATATTCGGAACCAATATTTCTCAGGTTGATGGTGATGAAGCTTATGGGTTTAACAAGCTTGGATTTAATGTAGGTGCATCAGCCATTATTCCTTTTAAAGATAATTGGGCTGTGAGTATTGAGAATATTTTTTCACAAAAAGGAGCTTATCAAAAACCAAAATATGCAGATTCTCTCAGTGGAGAATATGAACTTAAACTTAATTATCTTGAAGTGCCTGTTTTGGTTCATTATACCGATAGGAATATTATTACAGCTGGAGCAGGTTTTTCGTGGGGAAGACTTGTAGGAGTTAATGAGTGGGAGCATGGTTTTAAAACAGAAACATCTCTAAATAGCGGAACATATTCTCAAAATGATATTAATATTCTTGCTGATCTGAAATTCAGGATTTGGAAAAAATTCAAATTCAATATTAGATACGCTTATTCAATTGCAAAAATCAGAACACGCGAACATACTGATCTTTCCGGTGATACATGGATAAGAAAACAGTATAACAATTTGATTTCCTTTAGGTTGATTTATGTGTTTAATGAAAAACAGAGTTTTATTAGTGTAAGTCAATAAAGTACAAAAATTTGAATAAACATAAAAAATCATAAATGACAAGCACCAAATTTCAAATAAATCCCAATATTCAAAATTCAATTACCAAAACAATTTCAATGCTATTTTGAACATTTAATCATTGATATTTGGAATTTGTTTGTTATTTGTTTTTTGTTATTTGGTGCTTTAATTTATAAATAAATTTACTATATGCAAAAAACTGCCAAATACTGGATCGAAAAACTTAATCTAACAAAGCATCCTGAAGGAGGTTATTTCAAGGAAATTTACCGTTCAGATGAAATAATTAAAAAGCAGCATCTTCCGCTTCGTTTTTCCGGCGACAGGAGTTTTTCAACTTCAATTTATTACCTTTTAGATAAAAATGATTTTTCAGCTTTTCATAAAATAAAATCTGATGAACAATGGCATTTTTATGCAGGAACTTCCTTAAGCATTTTTGTTATTTCCCCTTCCGGTGATGTTGAAACAATTGTTTTGGGAAATGATCCCGATAAGGGTGAAAGATTAACTGCGATAATCAAGAAGAACTATTGGTTTGCTGCAAAGCCAAATGATAAAAATTCTTATTCTCTCGTGGGATGTACAGTTGCTCCGGGATTTGATTTCAATGATTTTATACTTGGTAAACGTGAAGATTTGGTGAAAGAATTCCCACAGCACAGCAAAATTATTGTTGCAATGACAAGGTGAGTTTTGAATATTCCCTCGCACTATTAATAAAACCTTCAGCAATAGTAAACGAAAGACGGTTTGTCTCAAAAAGTCTTTCGGGATGCCACTGAACAGCAATAAGAAATGCTTTGTTTTCAGGGTTTTTCCATTCAACTGCTTCAACGAGACTGTCTGCGGTGCGTGCCGATATCTTTAAATCTACCGCAAGTTTATTTATTGCCTGATGATGATTGCTGTTAGATAATCCTCTTGAAATTCCGGATAATTCATAAAGTATAGAGTTTCTATTGACAAATATTTCATGACGGTAATTAAGCGGGTCATCACAACGATGAACAACAAGTGTGTTGTAATCAGTTGGAATATCAACGATAAGTGAGCCTCCAAGTGCCACATTAAGAATTTGCTCTCCACGACAAATTCCTAATAAAGGCATGTTCATTTCGAGAGCTTTTTTTATAAGTGCGAATTCAAGTGTGTCGCGTTTAAGGTCAATGGTGCCACATTTTATTGTGTCCTCGGCTTGTCCGTACCAGGCAGGATGTACGTCAGGACCGCCTGTTATTAGCAATCCGGCGCAATCATCCATCAACAATAATGCAGAGTCGAGTGGTATATGATACATGTCGATACAAATTGTAGTTGTGTCGATATTTTTTAACCATTCGGAATATGCTCCATAATTTTCTATGGGTTTTGCTTTGGAAATCGCAATTTTTAATGGTTCGCCGGTTTTGTTTTCAGTACAACCGGTTAATAGAAATAAAGCAATTATTCCGGTAAGGAATAATGATCTGTAAAAATATTTTTTCTTCATGTTTGATTTTTGTGAATGAAAAACAAAGTTACGCAAATATCAACAGAAAGTACTTAAAGTGTCTTAAATTATAAGTGTCTAAAGTTTATGAAACTTGATGATTAAATATTTGTATTTTTTACATCAATTGGCACAAAACTATAACTTTAGGCATTTTAGGCACTCCAAACTTTAGGCACTAATTACAATTAAAAAGCTAAATAAAAATCTTTCGTAAGCTCTTTGTATTCGCCGGTAAATGAATTATCTTCATTTCTGATGCAAAGCTCATTGATTTTGTTTCTTGATTTTTCGGAGAAGCTGATCTCTGCCAAAACCCTGTTTATTTCTTTGCTTTTTTTGGGTTTCACGAAAGTGATATTATTAATGAACAAATCTTCGATGAGAATAATATTTTTGAATATCTGAAACTCATTCATGGGAAGTATCAGGCAAAACCTCCCGTTTTTATTTAAGAGTTTTTTAACTGAATACACCAAAGTTTCAAAAGGAAGACTGTCGGTATGTTTCGCCAGCTTTCGCTTTTTGTCGGGTGGTTTTAATGAGTTGTTGAAAAATGGCGGGTTGCTTAAAATGAGGTCATATTTTTTATCGTTTTTATTGATAAAATCCTGTAATGAAATGTTTGAAACATTAATCCTTTTTGTCCAGTTGGAATTTTTAATATTTTTTTCTGCATCCAAAATCGAACTTTTATCAATGTCGATTGCATCAATATTTGCTGAAGTACGTTGAGCAAGCATAAGTGCAATTATTCCGCAGCCGGTTCCAATATCCAGAATTGAATTAGCTTCTGAAACATTTGCCCAAGCTCCAAGCAAGACGGCATCAGTCCCGACTTTCATTGAGGAATTATTATCATAAACACAAAATTGTTTGAATTTGAAAGCTTTGGACATACCGAAAAAAATTTACAAATAAATATCTATCAAACCATCAGGAGCTTCAATTTCAATACGTTTGTTTTTCCTGTCAATTTTTTTTACGATATCTTCAACTACCGGAATAAGAATTTCTTTATCATTAAAATTGATTTTTAAAAGTGCCTGATAATCCATGTCAACAACTTCTTCGATGTAACCGATGTTTCCTTTTTCTTTATCATGGACAGAAAAACCTTCTAACTCATGAGAATGAAATTGGTTTCCGGGAAGTTTTGGAAGGAGTTCCTTTTGTAGATAAAGTGACGAACCAACAAGTAATTCCGTAATCATATCAAAGTTTACATCTTGCAATTCAATTATTGCTTGTTTCCCTGTTATCCTGATATTATTGATAAAATATGGAATGAGAGTATTGTCGATCTCAACAAAAATGATTTCAATGTTCTTGAAATGCTCAGGATTGTTGGTGTCCAGTATTGTTAGAAATTCATTTTTTACCCCATGAGGTTTTATAATTTTCCCAAAATAAAAGAAATCTTTTTTATTCATTTATTGACTTTTAAGTGATCAAACAATATAATAAATTTGTACAAATTTATGAAAAATAATTATGAGTGCGAATCAAGGGTTAAAATATGCAATTGAGATTTAGTTTGCAATATCATTTTTGGAATTCATTTTAAAAAAAAAAGGCTGAAAGCCTTTGAGAACAGAGCTTGGGGCAGCGCCCCAAGTTTAATAACCACAACATCAATATTCAGGCTGAAAGCCTGATACAAAAATCTCACAGGCCTTCAGCCTGAAAAATCAACATTACTTCATAATTCTTGGGGCGTTGCCCCAAGCTGAAATATCTCAGGCTTTCAGCCTGTTTGGAAATAAAAGGAAGCCGTTGAGCAGCAACACCCCTACGCATCAAATAAAAAGTGTACTCTATAAACGGGTATAGGAAAAAAAATACCAACCCTTGATTCGCATTA
>DAOVNY010000152.1 GCA_030630005.1 Bacteroidales bacterium
TAAACCAATAAAGGATCAAAAAAAATCCCGCCTGATTTACTCAGGCGGGATTTGCATTTCTTTATTTTAATTTATAAAATACATCATCACTTTACCTGAGGAAAAGTTAACATATGATGGTGATGTAATTGATAAAAGTTCATGTGTTTTTATTTGAGTGCAAAAATATAAAAAATTTCAACTATTCAAAATAAAATTATATTAAATATTGAAACAATTTAGGTTTATCGTTAATGTATTCATAATCAAAACCCAGATGTTTTAAATTATTAATCAATAGATTGAAGTTTTTCTTATTTTGAATTTCAATTCCAATTATTGCCGGGCCTTTTTCACGACTATTCTTTTTAGAATATTCAAAAAAAGTAATATCATCGCCATCATTTAATACATGATTGACAAATTCTTTCAATGCACCGGCTCTTTGAGGAAAATTAATTATGAAATAATGTTTCAATCCTTCATATAATAATGATCGCTCCTTAATTTCCTTAATTCTTGTTATATCATTATTACCTCCACTCACAATACAAACAACATTTTTACCAACTATTTCTTCTTTTACCAAATCAAGTACAGCCATTGAAAGAGCACCTGCCGGTTCAATTACTATTGCATCTTCATTATATTGTTTTAAGATAGTTTTACATAATAATCCTTCGGGAACTAAAAGAATATCATCTAATACTTTCCGACAAACAGAAAATGTATAATCTCCAACTTGATGAACAGCAGCTCCATCTGCGAATCGATCAATTTTTTCTATATGAATTTTCTTTCCTTGTTTTATTGATTGATACATAACCGGAGCACCATAAGGTACAGCTCCAATAATTTTTGTGTTTGGACTCAATTCTTTGAATACTGTTCCAACACCTGATGCTAAGCCACCGCCTCCTACCGGTATAAAAATATAATCTATCGGCTCTTTTATTTGTTGTAAAATTTCACTTGCAATAGTAGCGTCCCCTTCAATTACTTTTGGATCATCAAAAGGATGAATAAATAAAGATTGTTGTTCATTTGCTTTTAATAAAGCATATTTCTTAGCTTCATCAAAAGAATCACCTTTTAGAATAATTTCAATATATTCTTTTCCAAATAGTTTAACTTGTGAAACTTTCTGTTTTGGAGTAGTTACCGGCATGTATATAATTCCTTTTATTTTAAGCTTATAACATGAAAATGCTACTCCTTGAGCATGATTACCTGCGCTTGCACAAATTATTCCTTTTTTTCTTTCTGATTCTTTTAGACTAACAATCTTATTATAAGCACCTCTGATTTTATACGATCTTACAATTTGTAAATCTTCTCTTTTTAAATAAATATTAGAATCATACTGATTTGATAGATTATAATTATATTGCAGCGGTGTAATTTGACTTACTTGACTAATAGTCTTGCTTGCAAAATCAATATCTTTAAGTTTAGGATAATACGTTTTTACATCAACTGTTGTTTTCATTCAATAAATGGTTTTAAAATTATGGTCTTAATTTTCGCACTAATGCACCGGCTTGCCAAAGTTCCGACTCTCTCAATTCTTTTAATTCTTTATTAAGTTTTTCACGATAATCTTTTTTTCTGCCGGCTTCAATTACTATTTCTGCTTCCCTTCCGGAAACTACACTTTCATAAAGTTCATTGAAAACCGGTTCAACTGCCTGCCGGAATTTATGTCTCCAATCCAAAGCACCTCTTTGTGCTGTTGTAGAACAGTTGGCATACATCCAATCCATTCCATTTTCTGCAACGAGAGGCATTAAGCTTTGAGTTAATTCCTCAACAGTTTCATTAAAAGCTTCACTTGGAGAATGTCCATTTTTACGTAAACAATTATATTGTGCTTCAAACAATCCGGATAGAGCACCCATTAATATTCCTCTTTCACCGGTTAGATCTGAATAAACTTCTTTTCTAAAATTTGTCTTAAACAAATAGCCTGATCCAATTCCAATACCTAAAGCAAGGCATCTTTCTTCAGCTTTTCCTGTAGTATCCTGATGAATAGCATAACTGGCATTTAAGCCTCTTCCTTCGAGAAACATTCTACGTAAACTGGTTCCGGAACCTTTTGGTGCAATAAGTATAACATCTACATCTTTAGGTGGAACAATTCCGGTCTGTTCACTATAAGTAATCGCAAACCCATGCGAGAAACAAAGAGTTTTACCGGGTTTTAAACACGATTTAACAATATGCCACATAGTAATCTGTCCTGCATCTGAAAGCAAATACTGAATGATAGTTGCTTTTTTACATGCGACTTCAATATCGAACAAATCAATTCCCGGAACCCAGCCATCCTTAACGGCTTTATCCCACGATTTAGACATGCGTTGACCAACTATTACATTGAACCCATTGTCTTTCAGGTTGAGAGCCTGCCCTGGCCCCTGAATTCCATAACCAATAATAGCTATTGTTTCATTTTTTAATATTTCTTTTGCTTTTTCCAGTGGAAATTCATCACGTGTTACAAGGTATTCCTCAACCTCGCCAAATTTCATTTTTGCCATAGTATTTCATTTTAATTAGTTTAATTTATTTTGAAAATTTTAATTGTTGAGTTTACTCCGAAAATACATTTATTTGAAATTGTTGAAAAAAAGCTGCCACAGATTACACTGATTATCACAGATTTAATTTTTATATAAATCAGTGAATCTGTGGCTAATTTCATTTTTACAACTTTTCGGAGTGGACTCAATTGTTATTGCATTGAATTAGTATTGAACGCAGGTATCGTTTCTTCATGAAAATTTAACGATTTTGTAATCATTCGATACAGTGAGATTTTCTGGTAAAAAACTTCCGTATTTGAATCAAAAGCGGTTTTAATAATTCCAATCTGCTTGTTAATTTGTTTAACAATATTACTTACAAGATCTTCAGTAGAAGTAATAACAATTGTGATCTTACTTAGCCCATTTTCTTCAGTTTCAACAACAGTAAGGCTTTCCACATTTACCATTCTTTTTGAGAATATATTTAATATGCGGTTAAGTATGCCTATATTATTTTCGGCATAAGTAGTGATAATGTAATTTTTCATATGTTTATTTTTTTTGTAGTTTATACATTTTTATTCGATTGCAGTTTTAAAATTATTTCATCAACAGAGGCTCCCGGAGGAATCATTGGAAACACATTGTCTTCCTTTTCAACTATGACTTCAAGTAATGAAGGACCATTATGTTCCAACATTTTTTTAATAGCCTGCATAAGTTTTGATTTCTCTGTTACGCGACTGGCAGGAATTATATAAGCATCGGCAAGCTTGACAAAATCAGGACTTTCCATATCTGTAAATGAATACCGGCTTTCGAAAAACATTTCCTGCCATTGCCGTACCATCCCAAGAAAACTATTATTCATAATTATGATTTTTACAGAAATATTGTATTGAGAAATAGTACCCAATTCCTGAAGTGTCATTTGAAAACCTCCATCTCCAATAATGGCAACAACAGTTTTCGTAGGTTGTCCCAGCTTGGCACCCATGGCTGCCGGCAGGCAAAACCCCATTGTTCCCAATCCGCCGGATGTTACAAGGGAACGTGTGTTTTTGAAATTAAAATAACGTGATGCTATCATTTGATGCTGACCAACATCAGTTACTAAAATGGTTTCATTATTTGTTAATTCATTTAGCATTCTGATTACCACACCCATATTTGGTTTATCATCTTTTGGGTATAAATCTTTTTCAATAACTTGCGAATATTCATCAGAAAAACGGTCTTTGAATTCTTTCATCCACAACTTATATGAACCTGACTTTACTAATGGAATTAATGCTTCAAGCACCTCACTTGCATCGCCTAACACAGGAATATCAACTTTTACAATTTTATTAATTTCTGCATTATCAATATCTATATGGATAATTTTAGCTTGTTTTGCATAGCGTGAAGCATCTCCGGTTACACGATCATCAAAACGCAAACCAATACCAATCAAAACATCGCATTTGTTTGTCATCAGGTTTGGGGCATAATTTCCATGCATTCCTAACATACCCACATAATTTGGGTGATCTGAAGATAACGCTGATAAGCCAAGCAGAGTGCTTGCAGCAGGAATTCCGGTTTTCTCAATAAATTGCTTTAATAACAGTTCAGCACCTGATAAAATAATCCCCTGACCAAAAACTAAAAATGGCTTCTTAGCCTGATTTATTAAGGTAGCTACTTCTTGTATCCGTTTATATTCCGGATAAGTTTTAGATTTGTATGATTTCAAGAAGCTTGTTTTTAAATAGTTATATGATATTTTTTCTAATTGAGCATTCTTAGTGATACTAATAACTACCGGCCCTGGTCTTCCTGAATTTGCAATAAAAAAAGCTTTGGATAAAATCTCAGGAATCTTATTTCCTGATGTTATTTGATAATTCCACTTTGTACAAGGAATCGTCATTCCAACAACATCAGCTTCTTGAAAAGCATCTGTTCCTAACAATGGCGAAGCAACTTGACCTATTATACAAACTAAAGGTGTTGAATCCATCATTGCATCCGCAATTCCGGTTATAAGGTTTGTAGCACCCGGTCCTGCTGTTGCAAAACAAACACCTACTTTTCCACTTACCCTGGCATAGCCTTGAGCAGCATGAATCAATCCCTGTTCATGCCGGGTTAAAATATGATTGATTTTATTCTGATAATCAAATAATGCGTCATAAATAGGCATTATCCCACCACCTGGATAACCAAAAACAGTATCAATTTGTTCATCTAATAAACTTTGCATTACTGCCTCAGATCCTGTCATTATTCTATTTTTCATTCTTGTTTTTTCCACTATTCCACTATTCCAATTAAATATTTTAAACATATCATTTGGGGTATAATTTTACCAAAACATCAAAAATTACTGAGTTCTGAAATTAACCGTATCGCACCCTGGTCTGCAGAGGAAACATGAGTTGCATAGATTTTAAGTGCTTTACTTACTTTCCGTATTCTGTTTTCAGCTTTAAAAGCATTCCCTCCTTTTTCTTCCTCTTTTTCTTTTCGTTTTCCAAGTTCTGCTTCATCTACAAGAAGATTAATACTTCTTGAAGGAATATTTATCTCAATTTTATCTCCATCATGAATTAAAGCTATTTCACCGCCTGCTGCTGCTTCCGGTGATATATGCCCGATTGATAGCCCGGATGTGCCTCCGGAAAACCTTCCATCAGTAATTAAAGCGCATTCCTTATCCAGTTTTACGGTTTTTAAATAAGAAGTCGGATAAAGCATTTCCTGCATTCCGGGTCCGCCTTTTGGCCCTTCATAAAGTATTACAACAACATCACCGGCTATAACTTTTCCATTTAGGATTCCTGCACAAGCATCTTCCTGAGATAAAAATACTCTGGCCGATCCTTTAAATATCAATAAACTTTCATCAACACCTGCTGTTTTCACTATACATCCTTTTTTCGCAATATTTCCATATAAAACCGATAGACCACCATCTTTGCTGTAAGCATTTACAATAGAACGAATACAGCCGGTTTCTTTATCCAGATCAAGTTCATTGTAATAATTTTCCTGCGAGCCCAGTTCCAAATTAAAATAACCTCCGGGTGCAGAGTGATACATTTTGAGAGCTTCCTTAGAAATAGCTTCACTTTTAACATCATTTCTTTTTATTGCATCTGACAAAGTTTGATAAAGAACATGATTTACAGAAGTATCAATCAATTTAGCCCGTGCTAATTCTCCCAGTAAGCGCATCACTCCTCCTGCCCGGTTTA